>PEYS01000229.1 GCA_002763335.1 Candidatus Woesearchaeota archaeon CG08_land_8_20_14_0_20_47_9
GGGTTATTGCAAGCCGAGGCCATAAGCTCGTAACAGGAGGCTGTGCTGGCATACCATATGAAGCAATCAAAGGGGCAAAGGAGCTTAATGGAAAGACTGTTGGCTTTTCTCCAGGCATTGATTTAAAGGATCATGCTGAGAGGTTTGGCTGCCCTACTGAGGGCTTTGACAGGCTTGTTTTTATTCCCTCATCATATGAGCATGCAGATAATAAGCTAGCTTGTTTGAAATACAGGAATCTTTCATCTGTCTTATACGCAGATGCTGCCGTTATTATTAGCGGCAGGTGCGGGACATTAAACGAGTTCACACTCTGCTATGACATGGGCAAGATTATTGGTGTTCTTAAAGGGACAGGCGGTGTTACAGGCTTTATTCCTGGCCTCGTAAAGGCATTCAATAAGCCGACTGGGGCGAGGATTGTTTATGAAGAGGAGCCAAGAAGGCTTATAGAGAAGATTCAAGAGATGAGCAAGACTGGTTGAGTTTAGTGTTCTATATTCTTAACCGTCAATTGCTGTTTTTTGCCTTGCCCCGCCCAGGGCGAGCTGGCTTCCGCCCTGTCCTCCCCCGCCTAAAGCAGATTCCAGTTTTCAGTTATCAGTTTTGAGAGAACACGCCCTGAAAACTGAGAACTCAGAAGTGAAAACTCAAGGCTCAAGACTGGTCTCTCGTGTCTATTATCTTCTCAACAGCCCTGATAAAATCCACTGCAATCCTGACTGAATCCTCTGCTTCAGATTGGGTAACCTCTGGCTTTTCCAGGCCATAGCTGATCTCATGCCTTTCCAGCCTTAAAACATTTAATTCATTGATAAACCGCCTTTCAAGCTTATCTGAATACTCTTCTTTCACATACAGGAATAACCCATAATGACTCTTCTCTATAACACCATCCTTGAATAGCAGAGCCCTTGCAGCATAAAACATTGCTGAATAGGAGTTGGTTATTGTCTCTTCAAAGATTTTTAGATTAAAAAGCCTCTTCGCAAGGTTTAACTTATACTTAGCCACATCAATTGATCTCTTTGATTTACCAATATCAGGAGTTTCCTTTTTTAACAGTCCTTTTTCAAAGCAGTCTTTCACATCCATTATCCCACCTGCTACTTCACAACAGGCATCTCTCCAAAGAGAGGCAGACCTTCAATAATAACCCTATCATAAAACAGCTTGTCTGTCTCAGCCTTTCTCCTCCACTCTGAATGCAAGTATTTTATTATTGAAAGCTCTCTCTTGATCATTTTTTCAGCATTTAAAGGTTTGAGCTTGATCTCCTTATGAGATATAACTAAAATATCAATATCACTCTTCGGTGTATCCCTCCCTGTTGCAACTGAGCCAAACAAAACAATTGAGGTTATCTCTGGAAATCTTTTTATTAATTCCTCAACCAAGACAGATTCATTTATTTCTGCAATTGAGGCAGCAACCTTGATCTGTCTGGTTAATATATTATCTTCATTGAGCTTATACTGGTAGAGTCTTCCGAATACCTCCCTTGTAACAACCTTTTTTTCAAGCAAGTAATCAAGACATCTCTTTGATGTTGCAACTCCAATCCTTGCCTTTCTTGCCAATGACCTTACTGATTCTTTACCGCTGCTGTTTCTTAAACACTCAAATACCTTGAATAGTGCGTATTTTCGTATCATTCTGTTAATAGAACATATGTTCCTTTAAATATCTTTTGTTGCTTAAATGTTCGATTATTGGAACAAATGTTCTTTTTATGAAACACTAGTTGTTTCTGGCTTTTTCCTAATTTTGATTCTCAAGTAGTGTGAAACTCTTATTCAATTTAACTGTTTCACCCATTTTTTCGGAAATCTTCCGGACTTGTGATGTTACCCCTGCCCAATCTCATTAACTCAAAACGCCTGTCTCAAGACTGGGGAATCATGACTCAAATCTGTTCCCTTACCTCCCTCAAGGCAACATCCAAAAACTCGGCAAGCTCCTTAGGACACTTATTCTTTATTCTGTCAATGTCCTTTTCAAGCCTTTCAACCACATCCTCGCGCAGATCATCACGCTCGCCATCAATCATCTTACCAAGCTCTTCCTTAACGTACATCGGCACTCGTTTAAGGTTTGCAGCCTGCATCTTTAGTAGTTCGATCCTTGCATTACGCTTAGCAATGCGTTCCTTCTCGCCTTTTTCCCATTCCTTCTCATAATCAAATATCTCCCTTGCTTTCCTGGTTCTGGAGAATGCCTCTATTGCCCTCTCACTGCTTTCAGGACTCCTGTTTTTAAGGGCAATCCTTGCAAGCACCATCTGATGCATTCTCTTAAGGAATTCGATCTTATCATCCATCTTCATAATATCTGTTATGCCCTGAAGGGCGATGTTGAATGCAAAGGGTGAGGGCAGCCTTGTTGAGATATACTTCAGTCTAACATCGCGCTTCTCAATCATCTCAAGTATCTGCCTCGCATTGTTTATGTCCATTAGGTCCTCAAGAACCTCTCTACGGGCCTCCTTTAGGATAGGGAAATCATTAGAGATTCGCTTTACAGCATTCATCAGTATTGCTGATGATACCTGCTGCCTGCCGACACGCTGCTCCCTGCCCTTGTAGCTGCGTAGAATCATAAGGGCACGAGCAGCGCAGTGCCTGAACCTTCGCTTCAGAACCTCGCTGTGGTCAAGCGCAATCTTTAACAGTGTGTCGAGCTTATCAGCCTTCAACAGCTCCATGGCCTTCTTAACCTCAAACGGTTTATTGCAGCTCAGCATAAAACCATTATCATTAATTGCAATCTCAACATCGCGGTGCTGACTCCTGGCTATTGCAAAGGCGACAGCCCTTGAGAGTGCATCATTAGCCCTTCTGCCAATAAGAGAGTGGACTACTACATGGGAGGTCTTGCCCTCCTTATACGTCTCCACAATGATCTTTTTGTCATGCGGTATCTCAGCAAACTCGTACTGCTCCCTAAAGTATTCGAAGATGGAGTTTGCAGACTTTGCATCAACATAGAGGTAGCTGTTAATAAAATCAATAATCTCTTCTCTGCTTACATTGAAACTAAACTTCTCCTCCATTAAACGTCTGAATCTGCCTATCTCAAGTGCAAGGTCAAAGCTCAGTGGGAGCATCTCAGAGAACCATGATGGAATTGTAGGCGGCTTATACACAGAAGCACTTACATAAGCCACCATGCCCTTGGCGTAGAGAAACTCGTACTTCTCACCCCCAAGGACAAAGACATCACCACGTTTAAGACGCTCGAGGAATGCCTCGTCAATCCTTCCAATCACATGGTCACTAACCTTGACTGTTACAAATGTCTCATCAGGTATCGTGCCAATATTGGTCATATATATTACCCTTGCCATCTTGCCCCTGCGCCCAATCATACCCGCTTCTTTGTCATACCAGATTTTGGCATAGATATGCCTATCCTCAAGCGATGTATAGTAGCCTCCAAGGTACTCAATTACGCTGATGAAATCCCCCCACTCAAGGTTACGGTAGCAGTAGCTCCTCTTTACAATATCAAACAGCTCCTTTACAGCAATCTTCTCCATTATCGCAATCCCGAATACCTGCTGGGCCAACACGTCAAGACAGTTCCTGGGTATGTGAATACGATCAATCTTCTTCTCTATAGCTGATTTGAGCAGGACACCGCACTCAACAAGGTCATCCCTGTCAAGAACGATAATCCTGCCCTTAGATGTCTGGTGCAGCCTGTGACCTGAACGCCCTATCCTTTGAAGGGCCCTTGCAACAGACTTTGGGGAGCTAAGGAGTATGACAAGATCAATATAACCAATATCAATGCCTAACTCAAGGCTTGTGCTTGAGACGCAGACCTTTAACTTGCCATCCCTTAAGGCCTTCTCGATCCTATACCTATGCTCCCTGCTCAGGCTTCCGTGATGTGCGCCTATAAGGGCCTGCTTAACAACTGCTTTCTCTGCCTCAAGGTTGCGCTTGGCCTTTCGCCTAGCCTCCTCAACCGCTTTCCTTACCTCCTCAACCTCCTCACTAATATCAGCCTCTGTATCCTCATCAGCAGTCGCAATATACTGGCCTGGAAACCTTGTCTTAAGATGGTCAACTACGCGCTCTGTTGCAGACCTCGTGTTAGTGAAGATAAGCGTAGTCTTATGATCCTGTATAAGCTGGTTTATAAGTTCGTAGAGCGAGCTTGATATTGACTCGTAGTCAACCTCAATCAGGTTGTCGCTGGGGCTTAGAACCTTTAAGTCCATGCCCTTCAGAAACTGGACGTCAACAACCTTGCAATGCCTCTCAGTTCCTTCTTCGTAGCCTACAAGGTAGCGTGCAATCCCCTCGATCGGGGCGACAGTTGCGCTCAGACCAATGCGGCAGATATAGCTGGACAAGCGCTGTAAACGTTCAAGGCTTAAAGAGAGGTGCACCCCGCGCTTGTTCTCAGCAAGGGCATGAATCTCATCAACAATAACCCACTCGACGCCAGTAAGCAGATCAGCAAACCTGCTTGATGTCAGGACAATGCCCAATGACTCTGGTGTTGTTATCAGAATGTGTGGAGGCTTTTTTAGCATCCTTGACTTCTCACTTGCAGGGGTGTCGCCTGTCCTTACAGCAATCCTTATGCCGAGCTCCTTTCCTGCAATTTTCTCCATCTCTGCTAATGGCTCCTTAAGGTTCTTCTCAATGTCATTTGAGAGGGCCTTTAATGGCGAGATGTAAGCACAGTAAATCTTATCAGCAAGGATGCCCTTCTCTGCAGAGTCAACAAGCTCGTTTAGTATGGAGAGAAAGGCAGTAAGGGTCTTTGTCGCCCCAGTAGGGGCACTTACAAGGATGTTGTTTCTCGAATGAATCTCCATGACCCCTGCAAGCTGGGGCAGGCTGAACTCCTTAAACCTGGAGAAGAACCACTCCCTAACTATAGGATGGAGTATGTTAAGCAGGTCATCTCCTGTGTTCAGCCCCCTCTTGAAGCTTATCATGACAATAAACTGGGGAAACAGGGGTTTTAAATAGGTTTGCAGAGGCATGGTGGTCACGGGCTTTTGACACCAACAACCATCTCACCTCTGTTCTTTTGCTGTTTTTTTCGTAAACTATAAAAGGAAGCAGTGCAATAAGACACAATCAGGCATATCCAAACAACACAAAGAAGGTGATATAAATTGAAATATTATGCTGTGATGGTTCTGATGCTCCTGGCTGGTTCAATGCTTGCTGGCTGTGATACAGGTCTGACAGGGGAGTTTCCTGAGGAGCCTACTGTGCCCCCAGATAAAAGACCTCCTGAAGGGCCTATAACAGGCATGGCTGATGCTTACCCTGGGTATGCTGTGCCTTATGATGTTTTTAATAATAATCAAGAGATACTTATTTTTGAGCATAAGGCAGATGATCCAGACGTAACAGGCACCATCTTTGTCACCCATCATGATGGTTATGTCTATCGCTACGGCTATATTTATACCAAGAATGGCTGGGAGAGATACGAATTAGCAGGCAATCCTGTGGGTAATAGCAATTGGCTGCGTGATAACGGAGAGTACAGCCTTTCCAGGCTGCGTACTGACTTTGAGGTTGGTGAGAACTACCTTGTAGCCTATTCATGCAAGAAGCACTCTGGCTCTTGGAAGTGCGGCTGTGCTGATCAGAATAGCTGTGGCATGTGGATGCTACAGGCATTCACAGTTGAAGAGCCACGGGTTTGTGAAGAAGGTGCAAAGCTCTGTGAGGGAAACATACTTAGGACATGCATTGCAAATGCCTGGGTTGATGAGCCTTGCGGAGCAGATGAGATATGCGATGCTGATGAATGTGCCTGTGTGAACCTCAGCGTAGCACCCCCGGGCCCGGTTGAGACAGCACCTGTGATAGAGGTAACCCAGGGCTCGTATTATGTCTTCCCAGGGCAGGAACATACATGGACTATTACAGTAACCGATGCTGATAATCCTGAGGACCTTGAACTTACCTATGACAATCCTTATGCCTACAACTTTCCTGATAAAGCTGTTTTTAGCAACTGGACAGACGAGAGCGGTGCTAATAAGATTGTATATGGTAGCTTAACATGGACGCCTACAGAAGCTGACCTAAAGAAAACACCTTTAGCTACCTTTAAAGCTAAGGATTATGATAATAATGAAGAGACAACAGCATCACTTCAAGTGACGGTTATTAGGCCAGATCAGGTGTATTGTAGGAGTGGAGGTACTGCTGGTTGCTTCTCTGATGAGACTGCGATCTATTATCTCTCTAGAGTTTCGAATGAATTTCCTAGTCATGTGAAGGATACTGATCACCAGTATCCGATGTGCTGTAGACTTGTAAAGCCAGCAGACTGCTCCTCGCCAAGGGCAACGAGGCTGTTTTACATCTCAGCAGATGGTAAGGCCTCAATAGAGCAGCCTGCAGAGTACGGTGGTGAGGTCTGTGTTGAGCATACAGATTCAAGCAAAGAACTAGTCTCAGGGTGGGGGGACTCTCTAGGGATGCACTGTCAGAACCAAGGTTATGATACCTGCGTTACTAGACTGTGCACCGAAGGGTCTTTCGCAGGCTATTTAGGAGTCTGCGGTGGAGCAGATTTTAGGAGGTATGAGAAGCAACTATGCCTTAAGGCGATAGATGCAGCCCCAGGAGACGATACTGAAGTGCAGTGTCAAGGCTCGTGTTTAGGAGAGGGCTGCCTCAGGACATACGACGGCAGGGAATGCTGCGGAGGCGAAGGGATTTACCTGATGACAGGAGAGGATGGTAAATGTACAAAAGTACAATCACATCCGAGCTGCGTTCCAGAGGGGTGCATGCTGACCTATGATGGCAGGACATGCTGCAGCGGCCTTGAGGCATCAGGTGTTTATTGCCTGAAGCCAGGGCAGACTGATCAGTGCCAGGGCGACTGCTTAGGAGAATCCTGTGAGGTTGTAGAAGGAAAGGAGTGCTGCAGCAACATGGTTCCACATGCATTACCTGATGGGCGCACAGTCTGCTGGCGGGAGGATTGTGAGGATGCTCTTATTGAACAGGGGATCCTTGAATGCGGGATATGCGACGCCATCCCTGAAGGGATAGTGATAACAGCTGATGACATAACCAATGGGAGAGATTGTGCAGCAGGCTTAACAGTTGTTGAGGGTCTTAATAGCAAGCAATATTGCCTGAAGACGTGAACAGCCTTGGTATTGCAATTGGTGGTTGCTAAGTAGCCTGCAATCAGGCAGTTTGTAGGACAGCTAGGTGACCCTTAAGGGTAACGGGTGAGATATAAAGGCGGTTTTTCCAACCAGCCCTTATACAACCAATCACCAAATACAAGACTGGCCCTCCCTCTACCTTAGTCCCTAATCAATAACAACATTTATATATAACTTATAACTACTTCTAAGTAACACTTAAATTTTGGGGTGTGGAGATGGCAGAATGAATAGACCTGTGCTTTTAACAACACTCATCCTAGCATTACTAACAACACTTACACTCGTCTCAG
>PEYS01000073.1 GCA_002763335.1 Candidatus Woesearchaeota archaeon CG08_land_8_20_14_0_20_47_9
AAGGGCGGGGCTATACCCACGAACTTTTGAGTATTGTTGATCTTGATAATTATGTCAACCTCATCCTTCTCTCTCCAGTAAAAAACCTTAAAGCCTTCTTTGTCAGCTGATCTGTACACGCTTTATTGATTACCTCAGCAATCTCCGATTTCTCTTCATATGTATACGGATCAACCCAATGGGCACCTCCTCCCTCACTTCTGCTGCTTTCCTTCCTTCCACCGAAAGGCCAACCCATTTATCTCACCCCTTACCCAATCACACCCAGTCCAGGCAGCGACATAACAAAGAATATGTAGAATAGTATCAGCAGCCAGCCCTCCCATCTAGAGATTTCCTTGCTCTGGGTCATAAAGACGTATAGCAGTGTCGCTATCAGCATCATGGGGAGGGCGAACATAAGAATTGTCTGCGGTATTACAAGCCTGCCTAAGAGTGCGGGAACACCCATAACTGCAAATGAGTTAAATATGTTTGATCCGAGCACAGTGCCAACTGCAATCTCTGGCTTGTTATTCCTTGCTGCATTGATAGACACTGTCAGCTCTGGAAGGGTTGTTCCAAATGCTAGGGCGCTTACAGCAATTACCTCTGCCCCGATATTCAGTATACCTGATAATCTGATAACAGAAGTGACAGTATACCTTGCCCCGAGGTAGATGAAGATTGCGCTTGCAAACAGGATGGCTACATTCTTCCAGTCTAATCTCCTTTTCTCTTTGAGCTCCTCCTTCATCTCCTTCTCTATCTCAACATCCTCATGAACCCTCTCCACATTTACTGTGTAGATCAGATAAATGATTATGCCTGCAATGCATAGTAGGGCCTCTGGCAGGGTGAAGACACCATCCCATATTGTCACAGCCAAGAGAAAGGCAGAGCCCACAAGCAATGGCAGGTCAACATTTAATATCTCGTATGTGACCTTCAGCTTCTTGCCTATTATGGCTGAGACGCCAAGGACCAGGAATATGTTTGTTATATTAGCCCCAATAACATTGCTGATAACAATCTCTGAAGATCCCCTTAAAACAGATATTATCCCCAGGAAGAACTCTGGTAGCGAGGTTCCGATAGCAACAATAGTAACCCCAACAATAAAGGGCGGAATGCCGAAGAACAAGCCGATCTTCTCAGCAGAGTCAGTGAAGTAGTCAGCAGACTTTACCAGTACAAACAGGCTTGCTGCAAAGATCAGTAGCCAGAGCAATAAGGGTAGCATAACAATACCTCGTTAATAGTTGTTCTTTGTATAAATAGGAGTGCTATGAGAATCGCCAGTAACCTCTTTTTCATCACCATACCTCAAGTAAACGCCTTGCTGGCAGAGGGTTTATTTAAAGCTTGCCTTTGAACTGGTCAGTTCATATACCCTGCAGCACACAAAAAATAAATATCAGATATGTAACGAAAATCTGCTGCTCGGGGCTATGGGGGCGTCTAAA
>PEYS01000218.1 GCA_002763335.1 Candidatus Woesearchaeota archaeon CG08_land_8_20_14_0_20_47_9
CCCTCTTTGCAGCAAGCCTTGTCTCGTTTGAAAGGAGCCCAAACTCAGGCTTTATAGCCCCCCAGATCGCCTTCTCAAATGGCATGCCTCCCTTTAGGTTTTCAGATACAAACCTCAGGAAGTCCTGAAGGTGGTCCTCTATCTGTTTTGTCCTGTTATACGCCCTCAGGTCTACAAATAGGAGGGCGCCGCAGAAGAAGAGGGTCATTATTGCTAGGGGTATCACTGTCCACGCAATTGCTGTATATAAAAATACGATGAGTGTCTGAGAGCCCTTTACGTAGTTTGGGTAGATGGAGAAGAAGTAGACTGCGTAGGTTATTGCCAGTCCCATGTAGAAGACCCAACCGATTAAGCGATAGGGCACCTCGGAGATACCGGCTCGCTGCAGGTAGTTTATCAGGCTGGCCCGCATGCCTTTGGGTATGAACGCCTTTCCGAATTCCTCAGGGTTTATGACCTTCGGGATCATATGTTCACCATCGGCCTCATGGCCTTTATAAGGGACATGAACATAAGCTGTAGGAGTGCCAGGAAGAAGATGATGACGCCCAGGTGGATGGAGCTTATCTGGAGTTGGAGGAAGCCCGCAGCTATTATGAACATCGTAAGCCCAAGCGAGGGCATGACGCATGCAACGATCATGTAGAACATCACGATTGAGTTGAGCTTCTTGCCGTACTCTTTTATCTCAATGATCTGCTCTGATGCGATCTGCTTAAGCGTGCTTTTAAGGGCGTCGGTTACATCCACCCCTGTCTTGAGTGATATCACGATCTGCCAGAGCACCTTCTTGAACTTCTCAGAGGCGTTAAACTCGCGCGCATTCTCTATGGCGTTTTCTATAGGCACCCCCATGTTTATCTCGTCAACAATCTCCTTGAAGTACTTTGAGCATATCCCGTAGCGCTTTGAGGCATCTATAAGCGAGTTAAACAGGGGTGAGCCTGACTCCATCTTAACCAGGAGGTAGCGGCCTGCAAAGAGGACCTCCTTGTTTATCTCCCGCTCCCTCTTCCGTATCATGCCCAGCGGGGTGTTCATGAGGAAGATGAATGAGAGAAACCCAACCACTGGCAACGCTGCTGCTGGCAGGAGCAGGTTGCTCCTGAACGCTGGCAGGAGGAAGAAGAGGATGACTGTCAAAAGCAGCGACATATAGGCAGCTGCCTTAACAGACTTTTTTATGAAGGCCTCGGGCTTATCATGCAAATGCGCAATCCTCAGGTCTCGCCTTAGATTTGGAAAGTACTTCGCTAAAGTGCTTATGTTTGTTGATTCTAGCATTTTGCTCTAAACCAGTTTTAGCTTTCCGCGGTAGTACTTCGCCATTATCAGCCCTATTTGGTGGACGTCATCTATGTTCTCCCTGACAAGCCATTTTAGTATCGCTACCTTTTCCTTGATGTCCTGGTTTATCTCTTCAGAACTAAGCCCGGTGTATAGGTTTAGGGTTTCCAAGAGCCTCTTAGGCGGGTTTACGTTCACCAGCTTGTCATGGAGCACATCCAGTTGAATAAGCACGTTCTCATCCCCGTTGTTATCAACCTCTGCTATCTGCAGGGTTCTCCTGAAACCAGAGCGCCTGTTTCTGTTCTGCACGAGGATCATGGAGACTGCGCTCAGCATCTTTTTCGGGATGTCTATAGGTGGGTTTGTAAGCCTCTCTACTGTCTCATGGGCGTTGTTTGCGTGCAGTGTTGCGTATACGCTGTGCCCTGTGTGCATGGCCTCAAAGAGGACCTCTGCCTCGCGCTGGCGCCTTATCTCCCCCATAATGATGCGGTCAGGCCTCATTCTCAGGGAGTTAACAACTAGGTCAAGCATTGTGACCTCTCCCTTACCCTCAGGGTTTGGAAGTCTTGTCTCTAGAGGCAGCCAGTGAAGGGTGTTCGGGAGCACAAGCTCGCGGGTGTCCTCTATGGATATGATGCGCTGATTAGGGGGGAAGAAGTTTGCGATGGCGTTAAGCATCGAGGTCTTGCCTGATCCTGTACCCCCCGATATGATCATCGAGAGCTCGTTTTGTATAGCAAGCCATATCAAGGCTGCTGCGTCATAGGATACTGTGTTGCTCTTTATCAGGTCTACTATTGACCAGGGCTTTCCCGCGAACTTCCTTATCGTGATGGTGTTCCCCTTGCTTGAGATGGGGTTTAGTGTTGCGTTCACCCTGTCACCTGTCAGGAGGTGGGCGTCCATCAGAGGCTTCAGAAGGGTTATCTCCTTACCTATGTCGCGCCCTATTGTCGTTGCATAATGCCTTATCTTCGCCTCAATTGGAACCATCAAGTTTGTCTTCAACCACCCGAATCTGCGGTGGTATACCCATATGGGCTCCTTTGAGTTGTTTACAGCAATCTCCTCAAGCTGCGAGTCCTTGAGTAGGATCTCTATGTTGCCCAGCCCGATGTTCTGCTGTATGAGGTGGTTAACCAATAGGTCTGATGTGCGCTGGTCAATGTTTGGGAAATACTTCTTTATCAGGATGAGTATCTCCTCTCTGAATATCTCCTTTATCTTCTCAACGCCCTCGCTCTCAGAGAACTCGATGTTGCCAACATTTACCTTTGAGACAAACTCCTCCCTTATCTTGTTGAGGATTATGTTTGTGGTCTCGCTTATGTTCAGTATGGAGATTGCGTATATTGGGACGATGTCGTCCTCTCTCAGGGTTATGGTTACGTTTACAATGACGTTATTAACATCAAGCTTGTAGCTGTCCAGTATCTCAACATCAGCAGGCATAAGTCATCCCTCTTCAGCAGGCGCAGACCTGCCCTTAAGTGAGTGCCTGCATTTCTCAAGCAGCTGCTTTGTATATGTAATGAGCGGGCTCCGGCTCCCTGTTTCGTATACCTCATCGCTTACCTCGTTCAGCCTCTGGGAGAGTCTTCCGAACTCGCCCTTGTCAGCCAGCTTCTTTAGGGCGTTAACCTTGTGGAATAGCTTAAGCTCCTCCCATAGGCTTTTGAGCTCGCTGCTTGATTCGAGCTTTCTGTTGACAAAGCCTTCAGGTAGGGAGTCGTATACCTGTTCGAGGTGTCTGTAGTCTAGCTCAACAAGGTCAAAGGAGGCCTTCCTTATGTGCTCAGGCACCCTGAGCAGGACCTTTATGAACCCCCTGCATTCAGCATCAGAGGAGCTCTCAATCTTGCCCTGGCTCTCTAATGAGATGGTGTTCTGGAGCATGATCTCCTTGTAGAGGTCAAGGATACTGTTGCGCATGTCTATTTTTTTGTCTGTGAACACATCCGGCAGGGTGTTGTATATTCCCACCACCTGGCTGTACATCCCGTTTGCCATCTCAGCCCTGTTGTTTTTAACGTAGGAGAACGCCCTTGACAGGATCGTGTTGATCTCCCCTGACTTGGTGTTGAAATCATCTGTAAGCACATGCTCTGCCTGGCTCTCCAGCTGCTGGTAGCTCTTGAGTATATCTGCCTGTAACGCCGCCTTGTTCTCTGCAAAGCCCGGCGGCAGATTGTTATACCTCTCATAGATTTGCCTGTAGAGGTCGCTTGCTTCTCTGAGCTGGTTCCTTCTTAGGGCATCGTTCATAAGTGTTACCAGCTTATGAATCTCGCTACTCTTCCGTGTCAGCTCCTCATAGTAGATGTCCCTGTGCTTTATCTCCAGCTCCTGGTAAACCTTGAGTATCCTGTTTTGGAGCTCGACCTTATCCTTGAAAAACCCTGGTGGGGGGCTGTTGAATATGCTTTTAATCTCACCGTATACGTCTGTTGCAGCCTTTATCTCGCGATCTGACATAAGCTGCTGCATATCCCTCAGGAGCTTGTTTATCCTCTTTGATTTATCAGCCATCTGGGTTACATATACCTTGTTCTCCCTGGCTATGAGGGTCTTGTAGAGGCCTATTATCTCATCCTCCAGCCTCTGTTTTTCCCTTAAGAAGCCGCTTGGCAGCGAGTTAAAGGTCTCTCTTATCCTATGGTAGTGTTCAGAAGCGAGTTGGAAGTCGTTTTTCTTTATCTCACGATATGTTCTGGATATCAGCTCCCTTATCTCCCGAGTCTTTTTCTCCATTTCGCCCATGGCAAACCTGTCCATGTTCAGCGAGAGGTCCCGGTTGAGTTTGACCATGTCCTTTTCAAGCTGCATCTTCCTCTCCATGAATTGATGGGGCAGGTCCTGGTACATGGCCTTAAGCTTGTTATAGATGTCCTTGGCCTCATTGAATTTACCGGCCCTCAGGCATTCGTAGGCCCTATCTAGGAGAGATCTTGCTTTGTCTGTCTCTGTTTCAGGCCCGGCCAAGTCTGGGGCTTCGCTATCGCTAGGTCCAACAGTCTTCTCATGGACGTTCCTTATCTTCATAAAGATATCAAGGAGCTTCTGGTAGACGTCAAAGTACATCTCCTTGGCCTTCACAAAATCCCCGCTCTCTGCAACTGAGAGGGCTGCATCAAGATCAGCCTCGATGTCATCAAAGCTGTGTTGAAGCTCTGGCGCATACCCTGGCTTTTTTACCCTTACAATGCTGTGCACCTGTTCCCTCAGGTGTTTAAGCCTGCTTACTGCCTCTGGGAATGTCTCTCTTGCTGCGCTGAGGTTGCCCTTGTCTGTCTGCTCATATGCCTGGCTGAGCAGGCTGTTAAGGCCTCCTATTGAGTCCTGCACATTCCTGCTGGCCAGGGCCTCTTCTTCACTTACGCGTTTCTCATCGTAGGCCTTTACAGGTATCTTGATCTCGTTTAGGGCCTGCATGTTTGCAGGCTCGCCCTTGTATACTAGGAAGGGTGTTGTGAACTTGTACTTTATTGTGAGGACACCCTCCTCCTCAAGGAATGTGGCCCAGGCCTCAACTGTTGCAAGTGGTATGTCGAACTGCTTTGCAGCCTCGCTCATAGAAATCTCCTTGACATTCCTAACCAGGTTTAGGAGTAGGTCTACCTCTGTCTTGACAGTTTCCTGTTCTGCTACCATACCTTACCTGCCACTCTCTTTTTTTGGTAAACTGCTTACCAGACT
Organism: Candidatus Woesearchaeota archaeon CG08_land_8_20_14_0_20_47_9; assembly: GCA_002763335.1. Lineage (GTDB taxonomy): Archaea > Nanobdellota > Nanobdellia > Woesearchaeales > CG1-02-47-18 > CG1-02-47-18. The sequence continues at coordinate 4,993 of PEYS01000218.1, forward strand.
AACAAAATCAATCTATCAGTTTAATAAGTTTTGTGAGTTCTCTTTAGTGGTGAAGAAATATTTACATAATCCCTACTTCCTCAATTCCCAGTAGATTAAGGCATGACTTCTGCACATGATAGTATGAGTTTACCAGCAGCAGCCTTGCCTTCTTAAGCTCCTCGCTCTCTGCTGCGATCACCTGGCACCCCTCGTAGAACTGGCTGAAGAGGGTGGCCAGTTTGAATGCGTACTCTGTCAGAATATGCGGCGAGTATGAGCCTGCGGTCTTCTCCAGGATGCCTGGGAATTCCCCGAGCCTCTTGATCAGGGCGATCTCCTCTGGTTTGTTCAGCAGGGTGAAGTCTATACTCACTGTCGGCTTTGTCCCTGCCTTCTGCTGAATCTTCTTTGCCCTTACCAGCGAGTACTGCAGATAAGGGCCAGTATCGCCCTCAAATGATATTGACTCCTCAGGCTTAAAAACAAAGTCCTTGTTGGCAGAGCACCTGAGCAGGAAATACTTGAGAGCTGCAAGGCCTATCTTCTCAGAGAGGTTTTTAACCTCTGTCTCCTTAAGTTTATGTCTTTTTCTAACCTCTTTCTCAGCCATCCCATCCAGCTCATCCATCAGGTTGTCTGCGTCGACCACTGAGCCTTCTCTCGACTTCATACGACCTGAGGGCAGATAAACCATTCCGTAACTCAGGTGATAGCACTTGTCTGCAAACTTGAAGCCCAGCATCTTGAGGATCTTGAACAGAACCCTGAAGTGGTAGTTCTGCTCGCTTGCAACAACGTAGATTGATTTTTCATAGTGATACTCATCATACTTCAGTTTTGCGAGGTATATGTCCTGGGTGATGTAGACTGAGGTTCCATCTGCCCGCAGGAGGATCTTCTTTCCCAGCTCGCCCAGGTCAGCCAGGATTGCCCCGCTTTCATCTTTATAAAAAATGCCCTTCTTCAGACCTTCAAGGATCATCTCCTTTCCCTTCTCATATGTCCTGCTCTCATAGTACACCTTATCAAAGCTGACGCCAAAGCGCTTGTATGTTTCGTTAAAGCCATCTAATGCCCAGCAGTTCATCTTCCTCCAGAGCCCTATTGTTTCTGGATCCTTTGCCTCCCAAGCAATGAGCATCTCTTGGATTTCTCTTTCAAGTTCTGGATGCTCTTTTGCCTTCTGTGAGAACATCACGTAGAAGTCCCCTACAAAGTGATCTGACTTCTTGTCAGGCTCCTTGTTGTCACCCCACTTCTTGTAGGCGAGCATTGACTTGCAGATGTGGACGCCCCTGTCATTATTCAGATTAACCCGCACAACCCTGTAGCCCTGAGTCTCAAGAAGCCTTGAAACAGACTCGCCAAGGGACATATTCCTCAGATGACCTAGGTGCAAAGGCTTGTTTGTGTTCGGGGCAGGGAATTCAACAACAACTGTCTTGTTAAGCCTTCTCTTGTAGCCATACCCCTCCCTTTCCTTCCATATTCTCTTTAGTGTTGACTCAGCTAGTTTTGCCTCTTCAAAGAAGAAATTCAGGTATGGCCCTGTTGCCTTGACCTCCCTGATTAAGCCTTTTGGCAGCTTTATCTTTTCGCGAATCTCACTAGCGATTGTCTTAGGGTCTTTCTTCAGGGTTTTGCTTAGATGGAAGCATGGCAGGGCTAAATCCCCTAGCTTTGAATCAGAGGGTGTTTCAAGCAGCTCTGCTAGATCCTCTCTGCTGAGCTTAACTGTTTTTGTTAGCAGGTCTATTACTTCTTCCTTTATAGTCTTCATAGGCATCTATAGGCAGTGTACTACAAGCATTTAAATATCTTGTGAGGGCTTTGACTAAACCTGCTCCGCAGGTTTAGTCAAAGCCCTCAAACGTCATTGTGTCGGGATCGAAAAAAACACGCCCTCCATCAGCTGGCGATAGCTCTATAAAAAAACAAGAAAAAGCATGAAAGAATACAAAAAGGGGCATCAATTAAGCTTAACATCATAAGATAGCAGTCATGACATGGAAAACTTTGAATGCAGAAGCCGAGCCGTAGGCGAAGGCGGAGGTCATTTAAAGTTTTCCTTTACAAGCCTTTCAGAGTCCTCAAATGCAACCTCATCAATTATGTCCTGGCTTGTCGGAGCCTTTATAAGCGACCCCTCCTTGCCGCAGTATGGGCATCTCTTGTGTTTGCTCCTTGGAACAAATTTGTAGCCGCATTCTGTGCAGTAGAGCTTCTTATCTTCCATGGCATTGACCTCTTTCTAAGGCAGCTTATGTAGAATGTCTAAATCATTCAGAATTTATAAAGTTATTGTAGGTTTAGTCAACGACATAAGTAGTTGCTTAAATTAAGTGTAAAAAAATGTTTATCAAGAAAATTTTCAATTTCTTCTTGCATGCTTTCCAATGTTGGAAAGCATGTTGAGTTTGTCAC
>PEYS01000042.1 GCA_002763335.1 Candidatus Woesearchaeota archaeon CG08_land_8_20_14_0_20_47_9
GAGAACTTTTGAGTCCGAAAATCTGCGTTTCGAAGCGAGGGGCGTAAAGCCCCGACTTTTAAGTCGGGGATAGCCCCGAGCAGCAGATTTTCGTTACACGCTTGGTATTTAGGTTGCTTCTTTTTGGGCTGCAGGGGGTTGTGCTGTTACTGTTGGCTATAACAATCCTTTTACCATGTCCTAGGATCACAGACATCAGAATGTTAAGTGACCGAAGCGTAGCTTAGGTCCTTAAAATTCTCCCTCGAAAGATTTATATACTATCCTAATATAGTTTTGCCTATGCAAAGCAGGTTTAGGCAGCTGCATAAGAGGGGTGTTGAGCCGCCACAAGGCACTGCAAGCGCGGCGTCAATCGTGCTTATAACAGCCATTCTCATAGTGGTTTATATTCTCCTCATCCCGCCTGAGGAGCGTGAGAAGCTGCTAGGTGATAATGCCACCACTGAGAATGGGAATAATAACAATGTAGAGGTTGAGAGCGTCCTTCTGGACGAGACTCCTGGGACAATATACAAGTCAGAGCGCGATGAGTTTGAGCACCGCATGGATCCTGTCAAACTATTTACCACAACAGAGGATAGTATCATAAAGGATGTCAGCTCAGCTTATGTCAGCAGGAGCTTTTCAGAGGATAAGACAAGGGATATTATCTTCGTTATCAACGACCCGCAGAATACTGAGAACGCCCTCCTGTCATTTAATGTGGAAAAGCACCGCGGCAGGCTGATTATCACCCTTAATGACAACGAGATATTCAACCAGGAGGCTAAGGAGGGCTCAGCCAAGCCAATAAGAATGGATAGCCTGGGGCGCGAGAACATCATACGCTTCAAGGCCTCAAACCCAGGCATAATCTTCTGGAGCAGCAGCTTTTACCAGCTCTCTGACATAAAGGTAACTGCCTCTATTAGTGACCTGAAGAACCAGCGTGCAAAGACCCTGTTTATAATGGATGAGAATGAGCTGGACAACATGGAAAGCGGGTATCTGAACTTCCTGGTTGATTGCAAGCGTGCTGATAAGATGCTGTACGTCTACCTAAATCGCGAGGAGGTATACTCTGGCCTGCCAGAGTGCGGCAGGCTGACAAAGATAAAGCTGGATTCATGGGGCATTGTGCCTGGCAAGAACGAGCTTGTATTCGAGTCAGAGGGGAGGTACAACATTGAGCAGATCAGCGTGAAGAGCGAGCTTAAGGCCCCTCTCTGGCCAATATACTATTTTTATGTGGATAGCGACCTTTACAAGGATATCAAGGAGGATGTCAAGGACGCAACCCTCTACATGAAGTTCGCCGCCACTGATGACAAGGTTGCGGATATAAGCATAAACAACCGCCTCATCTACCTTGATACTGACAAGACAGAGTATTCAAAGGTTATTGACAGCTACATTGTTGAGGGCAACAACTACATCCAGCTTGTGCCGAGGAGCAAAACGCTTCCAGTAGTTCAGTTGAAGGTTACGGTGAAGTAGGCCTGCCAGTTGTGCGAACAGATTGTTGAAGGGGGCGAGCTACGTCTTGAGGTGATATTCAGGATCCAAGACATCACCCCTGATCAATGCCAGCCAGAATCAAAAAAGAGGATTATAGATGCAGGATGCAGGAGCAATTACTGAAGGGCCTGGAGGAACAGGTGGTTCACCACAAGAACCAGAAACGCCACGAGAGCAACAAAAAAATAATAAGCTGGAAAGAGCTTCTCAGCCACAAGAACCAGTCGACTCAGCAGCTCCAGACACTGCCACAAACACCACTATTTCTGACCTTGCTGAAACCGTGAAGGGGTTTGCAGAGAGGTTTAAGGGCATCTTCAATCATATAGGTCCTCTGATGGGGCCTGCACTGTCAAGCATGTTTGTTAATATTGAGAAGAGAAAGGCAAGTGACTACAGTGGCCCCAGCTACAAGGCAATAAGCCTGAACCTTCCGTTTGTTCTCTTAGCAACATTTCACATATTTGATGTTTTCTCAGGTTTTTCTATTGGAATCCTTCGTTTTGTAATCTACTGGATTGGCGTCCCCTTTGCACTGTTTATTGGTGCAGGAGCCCCTTTCAGCCTGGGTGAGATTAAAAGCCAGGTGATACTACCATGGCTTCTAAGCCTCTTCCAGTTTTTTGTGCCATTCCTTATACAGGCTAGCCCTGACAAGCTAAGCTCAGCCCTGATTTTTATAGCAGTCATGAACCCGCTCCTGCTGTTTCTATTTGCCCGCAAGGTTGATATGAAGATACTCAGGTATGGGTTTACAGTGGTCTTGTTTATACTCCTATTCTCTTACAGCTCTGCTGTTTACAATCTGTTACCCTCCCAAGTGCGTACAGCAAGGCTAAACCCAAGGGATATGTTAGTAATGGCAAGTGGTGCAATAAGCTCGTTTGGTGAGAACATTAGAGAGGTTTTAAATGGTGTAAACAAGGGGATTAACAGCTTTTGGAAGAACCAGATGGATATCGCAACAGGTGTTGACACAGAACAGGATAAATACACGCCCGACACAGGGGTTGATTTTCGTGAGATTAAGCTGAATAGGGGAAGTGGCCAATACAACAGAGATGAACAGGTTGCGGCTATCATGGTTATTGATGTGCTTGGGAAGTTAGCGAGGGATATCCAGATGGATATTAAGTGCGATCTGAAACCCAGCTCTGCTTCAGTAGATGAACTGAATTGGGATGGAGAGGTCAATAATCAGCAGCTCCCTGCTTCTTCTTATGAGAAGGGGAGCTACTCAGCAACCTGCAGGATACCTAGTCTTGATAGCTCTGGGAGGATTGTCTACAAGGTATCTTACCCATTCCAAAGTGATGCTCGTTACACACTTTATTTTGCAAAGGATGAGGCAACTGTTATGAACTACCTTAGGTCAATGGAGAAAACATCGATATTTTCACCAGGCCCTGTCAGTATTGGTATAGGTCTGGGTACTGTTGGAGAAAGTGGAAATAATATAGTTGATCCTGATCTTATCGGTCCTGATCAGGGGATATTTACAAGCCTTATCATTGAGATTAAGAAGAATTTGATGTACGCCTCAGATGGAATAATTACCGATATTGACAGGATTGAACTTAATATGCCAAGCCCCATGAGGATTAAGAAAGATTCCTGTGAATTTATTGAGGCTTCAATCAGCCCTGAAGGATATTCATTGTATACTGCTTCTGGGATCAGAGGTGCAATGAGCTCTGATGAGGTTATACGCTTCTTCTGTGATTTAGAGGTTGAAGAAGGTAAGGAGAATGAGATAAGGCAGGGCATAGTCACTGTTAAAACAATAAGGCTTACAATGAATTACACCTTCCAAACAATTAAGGAAGGCCCTCAAGTTACCCTTCTGGATAAGCCAGGCAGCACTCCTGGTGGAGGTGACTGGGAAGGCGGAGAGGAGCCGCATTCACCCGAGGGTGCACGCCCAGGCGGGTTTGTTACCCCTATAGAAAATAAGGGCCTTAGGATAACCCAGTGCTTCGGTGAAGAACACCCCTTGGAGGGGACTCACAGCGGGATAGACTTTGGTTTGGGACACCTTGTGCCTCCAAGTAGTGTCAAGGTTTATGCTGTTGCTCCTGGCCGGGTTATAAGAACAGCCTACAATGAGGCTGGCTGGGGTCACTACGTTATTATAGAGCACGAAGCCGAAGGTGGCGGGCATCTTTACACGCTCTATGCGCACCTATCTGGCAAGAGCGTCAATGAAGGACAGTATGTCAATGCAAACCAGGGGATTGGCGTTATAAGAGGCATCAGCGGCTATTCCACAGGACCTCACCTGCATCTGACAGTCTACAAGCCTAAAGAAGGCATTAGTTACCATCCACCATCTATATTGGACAGAGAGGATATCGATCCACTTTGCTACTTAACAAGCCTAAACCTTGCCAGCGGTTCAAAGAGCTGCCCTGCTCCTGTCTGTGATAATGTGCCAAGGCTTAAAACCGCAACTAAAGAGAGCACCACCACTGAGACAAGCAAGCCTGGTGAAAGGTTCAAATACTCATCCTGCCCTACTGTTGATTACTCGAATTTTTACGAAAACCTGAAGTGGAAAAATCCGGAAGAGAGTGGGGGAGAAAAAACCAAGTTCTATAGCTGTGTGTATAATAAAGATACGGAGATGGATTATTATGAAGATAGTGATAATTACAATAGCCAGGGATTCTACAACTATGCGCAGTACATAATAGAAAAACAGAAGAATAACCTTGATAGTATTGGCATAGACCCTGTGGCCGTACTAGGGCTAATGTATACTGAGAGCCGTTGTGGCACAGCCATGGGGCAGGATGGACGCATAACAAAGAGAGTTATGCAGTACTTTATTGAAGATGATTCTGGAGATAAGTGTATTGAATCCAATACAAGATGCCATCACTATGATAGCATAAGGCTTGGGGTAAAGGAGCTGGTGAGTCTTGCAGAAATTGCAGACAGTAAGCTGGGTAACAAAAAGGAATACACAAAGGAGAGAAGATTAGCGTTTATCCTGTACGGCTATAACCGGGGAAAGACAGCCATGAGAAGAGCAATTGAATACTACACTTCTGGCAATTATGATCACATAGAGAGCGAGGATGAGAAGATCTACCGGGCCATGAAGGATTCGTGTATAACCTTCGATATATACGTTGCGAATATGTGCTGGGGGAAGGCTCTTGGCGCCAACTATCCTGAGGATGTAATGAAGTATGCAGAGGAAATATGCACCCTCGTATCAAAAGGAGTGAGTGGATAATAACCCAGACAATGAAAACACCAAATAACAGCAACAACAGGAAGCTGGTAAGACTAGCAGCCATCATTCTGCTAGTGTTTCTTTTACTCGCCCTCTCAGCCTGCGAGTCAAGCAGGCAGAGCCAGGTTGACATTGACTACAAACAGGTGCATACTGGCTCCCAGGGGCTTGTCACGGGCTTCTTGACACCGCCTGAGGGCAAGGTGCTTTACACGCCTGAGAGTGATTTCCAGATTGCCCTGCAGCTTGATAACCTTGGGGCTGCAGACATCATCAATGGCTTTGTTGTGTTTGATTATGAGGAGGATTATGTTGCACTCAACTCCATTATCAGCCCAGAGGATATTAAGAAAGAGTTTGTAAAGGGGGAGCCAATTCCTATAGGATACATTCAAATAGGTCAAGGCTCAAATCCAGAGGCTCAGACCGGTGTTAGTAAGGGGCTGAACAAGCTAGATATGGGTTACAGTTCACCATTCACCCTCAAAGGCAAGAGCATCACCAGGCTGCAAGGTGAGCGGGAGATCATAACTATTGATGCAATCACAAAAGACCTTGGAGAGGTTACTCAAGCAAAGCCCTCGTTTATTATGGCTGCTGCTTGTTACCAGTATAGAACAGAGCTTAAGGAGGAGGTCTGTATTAACCCTGATGTCTACGATCAGCGTATTGGTGTAAAGTCTTGCAGGCTGACAAATCTTAAGCTTGACTCACAGGGCGCCCCTGTTGCAGTAGTAAGCCTAAAAGAGGAAATCACCCTGGTTAAAGGAGCTGTAAAGCCTCAGTTTATCATTAAGCTGGCTAATGTGGGTGATGGCATGATCTTCAGCCTAAAAAATAATCCTAGGGACATGTGCCTCTCAGCAAATAAGCCTGACGGGGTTGTATATATCACTGCCTATCTGGGTGATAACAAAGAGGTGGGTGAGGCATTGAAATGCACCCCTTCAGAGTTCAAGATCGAGGAATACCCCTCAGATGTCTATAAGCCTGATGACCTTGGTATAAGCTATGAACGGGTGATAAATTGTGAGGTGACAGAGCCTATTGAGGCAACTGCTGCTTACACTACTCCTCTGATTATTGAGCTCGACTATGGGTATATGAGCTTTGTATCAAGATCCATACTGCTTCAGCAGGCAAATAAATAGAGGGCTTTGAATACCCTGCGCAGCAGGGTATTCAAAGCCCTCTGATGACATTTGTGTCAAGATCGAAAAGCGACACGAAAAGAGCTTAAATCAAGCTTAACCTCATAAAACTGCGGTTCTAACGTGGAAAACTTTGAATACCGAGACGAGCCGCAGGCGAAGTCGAGGTTATTCAAAGTTTTCGAATGAACAACTTCCCCCTATCCAAGCAAAACACCCTGAACAAGCAAGACAAATCAAAAAAAGGCTCCATTGACAATCCCATCTCAGGCATAGTCAACTACATCAACAAGCTCCCTGACTACTTCACAACAAGCTCCTGCTCTGGAAGGATTGTGCTATTCAGGGCAGGCAGGCCAAAGTATAAAGCAGAGGTTCTGTTTGTAAGCCATGACGAGGTGAAGGCAAGCGGGCTTAGCAGGCTTAAAAAGCATATTCTGGCAGCTGCTGGGTCAAAGACAAACACGCTATGGCTCAAGCAGGAATCATTTATACTGCACACCTGCTGCCGTGACATTAAGGCTGCTGAGAGGCTGCTTAAACTGGCTGCATCCCTTAATCTTAAACACTCGGGCATTATCTCACTTGGCAGGAAGACTATTGTCGAGTTAGTGGGTGCAAAGCAGATTCAGCTGCCTCTGGTTGCTGAAGGGCAACTGCTTATAAATGAGGATAAGCTAGGGCTCATAATTAAGCTGCTAAACAAGAGAATGGGGGAGAACAAGAGGCTTCTTATGGAGCTGTATCAACAGCTTCTCAAATTAGGATCGTCTTCGTAAACATGCTTGATTAAAACCTTCTTAGGTTTGGAGCACATAATATCATATCTGTAACCTTTAGGTGTTATGTCCACTATATAGATCTCCCCGATATAGCTCTTTCCATTGTACTCGAGGCTTACCTTATCGCCTCTCTTGAATTTAGCTTTCATTTTCTTTTGCTTTAAGTATCTCCTTCTGTTCGGGTGTTGGAATATGTTTTCTTATCTGCTCTCTGGAAAATTCAAGCAAGAAATCAGATGGTTTTTTCTTCCAATTGCTTCTGCAAATCTTGAATACCTCTGTTTTCGCGGGAATTGTAATAGCCTTTGCTTCTTCAATCCTGCAAAGCTGCTCATAAAGCCAAAAGATCCACTTCACATCTTTTCTATGCTGTGCGACGCATTCTTCCATCACAATCTCCCAGTCAATCCCTGCATCGATGAATGCGAAACAATCATCAATATCCTGCTGGCGATCTGTAAGGGATTTGAACAGGAATACATCTTCAGGAGCTATAAGCATTACCTTAACTTTGCCATAATCTTTATGTACGCTGCTTCTTTTAATCATTGCCTCTGAGAGCTCCAGCTGGTTGCAGACTATCTTAAGGAATATGTCAATGCGAGATCCGGAATCGTCTTTGAAAACAATAACAGTATCTTGATAAACCGCCTCCTGGAAAAGCTCTTTGTCAACAGAGTAGCCAGACTTCTCCAAAGTTACTTTCAGCACGTTAAGCTC
>PEYS01000148.1 GCA_002763335.1 Candidatus Woesearchaeota archaeon CG08_land_8_20_14_0_20_47_9
GGCACAGGAAGGGGGGCAGAAGCCTTGCAGAGGTAATGCTGAAATGCTTTGGAAACCTGAGCATCGCAGGCAAGGGAGCAGGGTATAGGGTTTATGTGAGTGAAAACCTTGAACACACTCGGCTTCGCCTTTAAAGGCTCGCCTCGGTATTCAAAGTTTTCTATACGAAAGGAGGTACAGCAATGAAAATCTTCATAGACACAGCAGATATTGACGAGATCAGGGAGGCATTTTCCTGGGGTATTGTTGATGGGGTTACAACAAACCCATCGCTTATAAACAAGGCTGTTAAGCTGCTAAAGGCAAATGGTAAAGAGATTGATATGGACGGTTATATCAGGGAGATACTCAGAACAGCAAGGGGCTACCCTGTCAGCCTAGAGGTTATCGGCGTAACAGCTAAGGATATGTATGATGAAGCGAGAAAACTACATGGCAAGTTCAACCAAATAGCGAATAATGTTGCAATTAAGATACCAATTAATCCTGCATCTGAAGAGGTTGCAAACTTTGACGGCTTGAAGGTCATAGGCAGCTTGTCTGAGGAAGGCATCCCTGTCAATGTAACGCTTGTGATGAGCGTTGAACAAGCCTTGCTTGCAGCAAAGCTCGGCGCAAAATATGTAAGCCCATTTGCAGGGCGCACAGACGATCTTCTAAGGGAGAGGCTTGGATGGAGGCTTGTCAAGGAGAAACCTAATGAGAGGGAATTTACAAAGGACGACTATTACCCTGCCAATGGCGTTAAGGCAGATGATGGAGAGATCATAAATGACAATGGGGTAGTGAGCGGGATTGACCTGATCAGGCAGATAAAGGAGGTCTATGACAGATACAACTTTAAGTCAGAGATAATCTCAGCCTCTATTAGAAACACCAGGCAGGTAGTAGAGGCAGCGAGAATTGGAGCGCATATTGCAACAATACCATTCCCTGTTCTAGAGAAGATGCTGATACACCCTAAGACTGCTGAGGGCATGAGAAAATTCACAGCAGATGTTGTGCCGGAGTATAGGGAAATATTTGAGTAAGGTTTTTAGTTATTGGTTATTAGTTATTAGAAGAATCATCAAAGGACAAGCACCAACGCTCTTCCAAGAGTCGAGAATAACACAATGTTTAGAACAATATTGACCGCAGTTCCTGGAAGATCTGCCAGAACCCTTGCTGGATTTATGGAATAGGTTATCACCATGAATGCTACGTTCTTCAGTATTATCAGAATTATCCCGGCCTGGACAATACCCAGGGGAGCAAGCATTGGTGCAGCAATGCAGATCAGGGTGTAGACAACCATCTTTATTATCAGGAAAGAGCAGAGCCTGGCCTGTATTATGGCTGTCAGAACAAGCATTGTTGCTGCAAATGCAATCCCTGTTGTTGGGCTTGCTGCAATACTCAGAATGATTGAGTAGAAGGAGATCAGCTCAAGCCCGAGGTCTGCATTAATCACAAGCCTGTAGGCTGAGACAAGGAGTGTTGAAACAGCCATGAAGAACATAAGAGCCAGAAAAGCAAAATTCCTGAGCACTATAAGCAGCAGGACTATTAGAGGGATATACCAGTATCTTAGGAGTTTTTTTATGGTGGCGCTGCTGATTCCTTTCACGCTGATCCCTTTCACTCCCATTGTGAGCTATTAGTGTTAAGTAAACACTATTTGTCGGAAAAAATCCAGCCATCCATGGCTGCAGACGGACATTTTGCTCAGCAAGGCTTCGCAAAATGTCCTGCTCGGCACCCCGTAAGTAAACTCGCCCTCCTCGCTTCGACTGCTTGTTTCGACTCAATTTTCGCCCTAAAGGGTGGAGCTTTAAACTCAGGCGAAAATTGAGTCAGAAAACCCTGAATACCGACTGAGCTAGGAAGGCGAGTGTACTCAAGGTTTTCTATGCCAGAAACTCCTCAGGCGTATGCCTCTCAGATATCTCTCCAGCCATGTTTGTGAGCATCAGCTCCTTTACCCTTTCTGGTTTTGAGGTCATGCCGAGAACAACAGCCAGCTTGACAAGGGCAGTCTCTGATAGCATGTCCTCAAGTGGAGTTACACCCGCCTTCAAAAGGTTTCTCCCGTTGGAGTAGACATCCAGGTTGAGCCTGCCGTAGATTGTCTGTGGGGTGAAAAAGACGAGCATGCCCTTCTTAACAACCCTCTCGATGAACGGAATCCACTTTGAGTGAACATGCCCAAGCCCTGTGGATTCGATGATAATGCCCTTATAACCCTTCCTCACATAATAATCAAGTATGCCTGGATCAAGGCCGGGGTGAAATTTTATTAGCACAACCCCCTCTTCCACCTTAGCATGCAGTGTTGGCGTCTTGCCTTCATCACGCTTCCTGTGTTCAGAGAGCCACTCGATCCTCCCATCTGGGAAAACCTCGGTTATCGGAAGGGCATTTATCGGCCTGAATGCGTCTCGCCTTGAGGTGTGCATCTTCCTGACCTTTGTGCCCCGATTAAAGATGCAGTATTCATCACCTGAGCCTGCATGCATGCATATGCCTACCTCTGCAATGTCTGATATCGCGATGCGTGCAGCGCATATAAGGTTCATGGCAGCATCGCTGCTGCCCCTATCGCTTGACCTTTGAGCACCAACAAGCACAACAGGCTTGTTAAGATCCTTAATCAGGAATGACAGGGCAGCAGAGGTGAAGTGCAATGTGTCAGTACCATGGGTCAGCAGCACGCCTTTAACAGCAGGCTTCTTAAGCTCTTCGACGCAGAGCCTCGCTAGTTTAACCCAGTCCTTGATCTCAAGGTCTTCGCTGAGCTTCAAGAAGGGTGATTGGATTGAGCTAATGTACGCAAACTCTGCAATCTCTGGGGCCATTGCAACAAGCTCAGCAGGGCTCATCAATGCAGAAACACCTCCAGACTGGTAATCAACCCTGCTTCCAATTGTGCCACCTGTTGCGATAAGAGAAAGCTGTGGCTTTTTAGCAGTCTCTGCATCCACCGCCTTAGCAGGTTCAGCATGGCTGGCTTTTCCAGACTTTAGCCTCTCGACAGTCTCAATACCTCTGAAATCAATCCCTATGTTATAGCCATTGTTCAGCTTGATAACAAGATAGCCCTCATCACCCACAGATGCAGGCATAAGCACGCCCTCGTAGGAGCGATCCTTCTTAGTTAGTCTGATCCTGTCACCAAGGCCAATCCTCCTCTGCTTCAGGTATTTCTCAATCTCAGTGCTGTATGGCATTTTTATCCCTTAGCCCTGTAAAGGACGACAGGGATGAAAGAAGGCTTTTTTATAAATCTTGTGCAGGTCTCTAATCAGCAAGCTCCTCAATCTCCTTGATCTTCTTTGGGTTTAAACTGACCTCTAAGCCATAATGTGTAGGTTTGGACAGCAGTATCTGCTCTTTAAGCAGCTCTTCTATCACCTTCTTAACCTCTTTAGAAACCCTCAGCTTGTTCGATAGCCCTTTTGAGAGATTATTGATGTTTGTATGCTTATGCAACCACATCCTCTGCCTATACAGCTTTCTAACAATAAATTTTTTTATTATTAGCCTCTCATCAGCCATGATTACTCCCAAAAGGGAGCACTCATATTTACAGTTTTCTAATCAACAGCTATGACCTTCACAATAGAAATGTTTAAATAGGACAATAGATCTTTGTTTTATAGAATGGAAGAAAAAAGCGCATTTGTAGAATACTTCGGAGACTACCCATTGATAAGGGTCTTGGATTTCCTAATTCTAGCAAGAGACATGGACTACAGCATGACTGAGATAACGAAAAACTCAGGTGTAGGCTGGACAGCCTTCTCTGAGATATGGAAGCATCTGGTTGCTAAAGAGATTGTGACCCTTACGAGGAAGATAGGGAATGCAAAGCTATTCAGTTTAAACACTTCAAACCCCTGGGTGAAGGAGCTGATAAGGATGGATAAGGTTATCACAAGGCTGGAGACTGAGAAGATGCTTTCTGAAGGTATGAAAGAAATTGCGATCTAATGATTTCCATAAGCCTTCAGATCAAATAAAAATAAACCTTTCGCTGAAATCCCCTCCCTAAATGATTTAGCAAATATTCCGTAATACACTTCTCTCACATCATTATGCCAATTGACAAGTTTCGCCCTTTCTTTTAAGCCTTTTAGTATTCTAGTCGCATCCACGTCATCCCTCCACTTGCACTCTGCAAACAGTATCTTTTTTTCATTCTCGTTTAGAGCTACTATGTCAATCTCCTCTTCCCTGTACCACCATCTCCCCATCTGGGTTGGTTTAAAGGGCAGGGGCAGGCAAGGCAGCATTTCTCTGGTAATCCCCTCGAACACAACACCGAAGAAGCTGCGAAACCCTTCTTCTTCAAATGCGTATCGCTCTTTCTCAATTGAGTTTCTGTTTTTATCAATGAAATTGAACCAGAAGTGCAGCATTTTGTCTTTAAGATAATACCTGCCATATTTTGTCTTGACTGTTAGCGGAGTTTCTTTCTTTACAAAACCAAGGTAGATCAGGTTAGTAAGATACGGGAAGATCTTTCTTGTTTCTATACCTGAGAAGTTGGCGATCTTACTTGCAGTATTTTTTCCAAGGGCAATAGCGTTTAATATTGAGAAGTATGTTTTTACCTCCCTAAACTCTTGAGAAAGCATGTAAAAAGGCTCCCTGTAGAAGAAGCCCTGCTTGTTAAAAAACTCGTTTATGATAAAATCTTTGAGGTTGCTGTACTTTGCTGCGACTAGCAGATAAGATGGAACCCCCCCGATGATTCCGTAGCACTGCATTTTATCGACAAAGGGGTAGCTGAGAAATTTAATAGAATTCTTCAGGTCTAATTCATCTAAAAGCAGATCTCTTGTCCTTCTTCCGTACAAGGGGGATGCATGGGACAGTACTGATTCCTGCATCATGCTCATAATTGAGCCGCAGATAATAAAGAAGATCTTGGTTTTTGACAGAGTTTTGTCCCAAACCTTCTGCAGAACCCCAATAATCTCGGGGTCGCCCTTCATAAGATACGAGAATTCATCAATAAAAAGATAGAACCTCTCTTTCTGAGGGATGATTTTCAGAAAGTACTCAAATAACCCCTCCCAGCTATTTATTACGTTGTTTTTCAGAAATGGGTCGTTAAAGTAAGCTGCAATATCCCTTTGTAAGTCATTAATCTGGGTTTGCTTTGTTGCCTCTTTTGAGGTGTGGAAGATGCCCTTCTTGCCTTCTAGGAAATGTTCAACGAGTCTTGTTTTGCCGATTCTTCTTCTGCCGGATATAACTATGAATTCTGCACTCCCCGAGTTCCAATTATTCTTAAGCAGTTTTAATTCGTCCTCTCTATCTATGAAAGTACTAATCATAATTAGTACTAATCTGAATTAGTATTTAAATCTTTCTGTTTATGCACCCTTTGGTTCGGCAGATTGAAATCTTGCCGATACCTTTATATATAACATCCGCCAATATGGAGACAAAGCTATTTGCCATTAGACATTAGCTGTTGGCCAAGAGCTAAAAGCCAAGAGCCAACGACATTACTCAAAACTCATAACTGAAAACTGGTAACTGATAGCTGGATACCTGAAAAGGAGGTGTTATGATGCGTAAGAAGGCTCAGAGCATGCCGCTTAATTCTATAATCATAGCTATAATAGTGGTTGTTGTGCTGGTGATATTGATACTGGTGTTTACTGGAAGGATTGGGATATTCAGCAAGGAGGCTGGTAATTGTGAATCGCAGGGTGGGCAATGTGTTGCTAACGTAGATACGTGTGCTAATCTACCTGGCGTAGTGAAGACGACTGCGACATGTACAGATACAACTAAATCAACTTGTTGTATGCCTGACCTAACCTAGTCACAAATAGCAGAGGAAGCTCCATCTGCTTAATTTTCATTATTAAATAGTCTTGGAGATGAAGAAAAATGCGATTTAAAAAGGCACAGGCCATGCCCCTGAACACAATCATCATAGCCATTATTGTGGTTGTTGTGCTTGTGATTCTGATTCTAGTGTTTACTGGCAGGATCAGCTTATTCAGTAAGGATGTTAAGAGTTGTGCTGCTATGGGGGGAGTGTGCGTTAGTAATGAGGCTGATTGTCAAGACTTAGTACAGGATATAAACGGAGACGGGAAAAAATTGAAAAATGAGGATTATAAGGTCTATGATGACGGTGATCCTGCCAAGATTGGTTGCCCAACAGACCCAGCAAAACCAACATGTTGTATCGGAATGCGAATAAGTTGAGGTTTTATGCGTAAGAAATCCCAAGCCCAGCCCCCTTAACACAATCATAATAGCTGCTGTTGTACTTGAGGATATTTATTCTTGTATCAACTAAGAGTATTGATTACCTTGCCCCACCCAATTCGCACCGGCCAGCCTGCCCCCGCCCCAATAGTTATGAGGTGTCAGAGACTAGCTACCAGCTGTCAGTCTTTAGCTTCCAGTCTTGAGAGAGGGAACTCAATGAAGCATCTTTGTTACGATCCAGCAATCTTGTAAAAATAGCAAACTATATATATGACCTAAGAGTCATCAAGAGATGACCTAAGAGTCATCAAGAGATGACCTAAGAGTCATATTATATCTGTGAAGGATAACCATGATCCTGACAAAAACCCAGCTGAAGATAATGCAGCTTATCACAAGCCGAATAACCGAGTCGTTCTCTATTCGACAAGTGGAACGAGAACTTGGCATAGACTACTCTCTCGTCTACAGAGCCATTAAGCCACTTATACATAAATATAAGCTCTTAACAGCAACAGAACATGGCAGGCTTGTGCTGAATTTCAGAGAGCACCACAACATACTTGCATACGTTGAATACCTGCGAAGAGATGAATTTCTGAAGAAGCCGAGAAATACAGACCTAGCTATGTGCCTTAAAGCATTCGTTAATAAATTCAAAGAAGAAAGCTTCGTCTTGGTCATCTTTGGATCAGCGGTCAACAAAAACAACCCAAGAGATATTGATATCCTCCTGATAGGTGATAATACTAATAAAACAGAGTCTTCGGAACTATCCCTTCACAATACCTCAAGAGATTACATGTTAGATGGGAAATTTCATATCGTATGCATCTCATATGAGAGTGTCTATGAGATGCTAGGAAAAAGAGAACAACGAAATGTCATGAATGAAGTGCTTAACAAACACATCCTCATTCACGGCGCAGAACTTTTTTACAGACTATTGGATAGGGGGCGG
>PEYS01000137.1 GCA_002763335.1 Candidatus Woesearchaeota archaeon CG08_land_8_20_14_0_20_47_9
CAAGGAAGGAGCACTTGATGATTTCTTTAAGAGGAATCCGAATGCTAGAAACCTTTAAAACCCACCCTGATTTATTTCCACACTATGCAACTCCTAAAAGAAATATCAGACAAGGATACTGGCAGCAAACAGAGAGAAGATGTAAGATACTCTAAAGGAAAATTCCGTTTAAGAAATGCAGCGAGAGCAGTTCTCTTTGATAAGGATGATAATATTGCCCTGCTCTTTGTTTCCAGGCATAACTTTCATAAACTTCCTGGAGGGGGTTTAGATCCTGGTGAGGATATAAGGACTGCGTTAAAGAGGGAGGTTCTTGAGGAAACAGGCTGCACAATTGCCATAACTGGTGAGGTTGGAAGGGTTGTTGAGTACAGGGACAAGTACAGGCTAAAGCAGATTTCCTATTGTTTCATTGCAAGGGTAAAGGAGAACAGCCAGAAAACAAGCCTCACAGAAAAGGAAAAGCGCCAGGGCCTTCAGCTAACATGGGTAAAGCTGGATGAGGCAATAAGGCTTATCGAGAATGACCAGCCCAACACATACGAGGGCAGGTTTATTGTGAGAAGGGATCTTGCTTTCTTGAGGAAGGCTGGGGAGATTATTCAGTCATAAGAAAACAAAAAAGAAAATCCTGAGTACCGAGGCGAGCCGTAAAGGCGAAGCCGAGTGCACTCAAGATTTTCTAACTACATCTCCATGCCTCCCATTCCTGAGGGCATTGCTGGCATTTTAGATTCCCTCCTCGGGATCTCGGTCACAAGGGCGTCTGTTGTTATCAGCAGGCCTGCTATGCTTGCAGCATTCTGGAGAGCTGTCCTAGTGACCTTTGTCGGGTCAACAACACCAGCCTTGAACATGTCCTCAAAGACATCTGTCCTTGCATTGTAGCCGATGTTATCTGCCTCTCTCTTAAGGCGCTCTACAACAACTGCCCCTTCCTTACCTGCATTCTTGGCGATCAGCCTTACAGGCTCCTCGAGGGCACGCCTTACAATCTCTACGCCCACATGCTCATCGCCATGCGCTTGGAGGTCAGCAAGCTTCTCTGCTGCGCGAAGAAGCGTGACGCCTCCGCCAGCGATAATGCCCTCCTCAACAGCTGCCCTTGTTGCGTGCAGGGCATCATCAATTCTTGATTTACGCTCCTTCATCTCAGTCTCTGTTGCTGCGCCGACGTTGATAACAGCAACGCCCCCTGCAAGCCTTGCAAGCCTCTTCTTCAGATCTTCCTTGTCGTGCTCTGAGTCTGACTGCTCAATCTGCTGCTTGATCATGGCAACGCGCTTTTTAATAGCAGCCTCAGAGCCCTTGCCCTCGACAATAACTGTCTTCTCCTTGTCAACCTTAATTCTTTTTGCCCTGCCGAGGTCAGCAAGCGTAACACCCTCTAGCTTCATACCCTTGTCCTCTGTAATGACCTTGCCTCCTGTAAGCACTGCAATGTCCTCGAGCATCTCCTTCTGCTCATCACCAAAGCTAGGAGCCTTTACAGCAACAACCTTAAATGCCCCTCTGATGATGTTCAGCACAAGTGT
>PEYS01000204.1 GCA_002763335.1 Candidatus Woesearchaeota archaeon CG08_land_8_20_14_0_20_47_9
TTATGAGGACTTTGTAAAGAAGGGCCTAAGTGTGAAGGACGCAAAGAGGCGTGCCAAAGAGGCAACCAAGGGCGTTATTGACGCCATAAAGTGGCTTGACGACATGGACATGGTGATGGTTGTATTAGATGCAACAAAGGACCCTTACTCGCAGGTGAACATAACCATAATAGGCAATCTGCAGGCAAGGAAGATACCTGTGCTGATCGTTGCCAACAAGATCGATAAGAAGAAGGCAAGGGTTGAGCGTGTTAGGGATGCCTTCCCCCAGTACAATGTCGTGGGCATATCTGCTAAATTTGGCGATAGGATAGATGAGCTCTACGAGGCTCTGTTTGCACTGGTAGGATGAAAATGCTGACACTACAGGTGGTTACTTATCAGGAGATTGAGGCTCTTAGTTCGGCAAAGCGCATAAAGAAGCTCCTTGATCTGGTTAAGGAGGATAAGATCATCTTCCTAGAGGGCAGGCTTAAGCGCTCTGAAGAGGCAGAGCTTATCTCACATACAATGAGCGAGATAGATGACAACTTTAAGGGGATTGAGATTTGTGTTGTCTACCCTGAGCAGAGGAATCAGCTTTTCCTTGAGAAAATAAGAAGTCACTTCATCAACCTCATCTTAGGTGACAGGCAGGGGCTTACCATAATAGGGCCTGCCTCAATAATAAAGGAGATAAGGCGCAACCCGGATAAGATCCAACTCTTCACTGATAATGGTGCAACAGAAGCCAGCGCCAAGGGGCGGAGCAATGGGAGGGAAAAAAGGCGTAAGCCTGAGCCGAGATCAGATGAGGCCATTCTAAGCGAGAATGATCTCGAAAATAATCTGGCATGATTGGGGTTTTGGAATAGAAACCTTTTTTATTGACAACCCCCTAAAGGGAATGTAGGATGCCACACCAATGTATAAGATGCAACAGGTTTTATAGTGACGGGGCAGCAGAGCTCCTCTCAGGGTGCAGCTGCGGGGGGAGGCTCTTCTTCTACATAAAGAAGGAGAGGCTTGAGGAGTCGAGGAACATAACAGAGAACCTTACAAAGAAGGAGAAGCTACAGATAGAACATGATGTGCTCGACCTTGTCGGACAGCCAAAATCAGAGGAGCCTGTTATACTTGACCTGGAGTCGATCCGCATACTGAAGCCTGGAAGCTACGAGCTTGACTTAGTGAGGCTTTTTAAGAAGGAGCCTGTTGTCTTCCGCCTTGAGGAGGGGAAGTACATCATAGACCTGGCAAAGAGCTTTGCCACTGGCCACAATAAGGAATAGAAGCGTAACTTTACACTGATCGCAGACCAGTGTAAAAGCAGATTTTCGTCGCTTTCCTTAGAGGGTTAATATGGCGGATTTAGGCTGTACCTTATCAGCAACTTTCAATAGAGCAAAGGTAACTTGGAGTAACTTGGAAAAGAGGCTGCTACCTTTAGGTAGCAGGTATCTAAAGATTTAAACAACAGAATTCCACTCATCTATGATGAGTGGTTTGTGGAATTCTGTGTGCTCAAATG
>PEYS01000154.1 GCA_002763335.1 Candidatus Woesearchaeota archaeon CG08_land_8_20_14_0_20_47_9
CCACGAACTTTTGAGTATCCAATAAGCAGTAAGTGTATGAACATAGAACAAATAGAAGCTGCTCAGGAAAGAATTAAAGAACATATCAGGGAAACACCTTTAGATTACTCCCCTGTCTATAGCGAGGCTGTAAGTGGTGAGGTATGGTTAAAACTAGAAAATCTGCAATTGACACGATTGTGGTCCCTGTTGGAGGAGGCGGGCTTATTTCAGGGATTGCAGTTGCAGCCAGATCAATATTGGGTATCAAGCTGTTGATTGGGTATCAAGCTGTTGAAAGAGATAATCTGCAGATAAAATGAAACCTAGAGGGGCGTAATCTTCCCCGGCCTAGCCTTAATCCTCCTAAACATCTCTTGCCTTGTGAGTAGCTTGTTCTTTGCCCCATAATGGGTTAGGAGAGACTCAGCATTTGCAAGACCCATCTGCAGTGCAGTCTTAATATCCCCTCCTATGATTAGCCCTGCAATAAATGATGATGCAAATGCATCTCCTGCCCCGGTTGTCTCCAGTACCCTTATGTTGTGGGTTTTTATAAAGTGTGTCTCTGCTCCGTCAAAGCAATAGGCTCCCTTCGGGCCGTCAGTGATAACGGCGATGTCCGGGCCCATATTGTAGAGGGCTTTGAGCATTGCATTAAAGCCCTGCATGCCTGTCAGTATCCCTGCCTCCTCAGTGTTGAGGATTATCACATCCGTGTTCTTGAGAAGTTTTGCAAGAAAGCCCCCGCCCTTTCTTGCAAGGTACATGCTCGGGTTAAAGGCAACCCTGATGCCCCTCTTCCTTGCATATGCTGCGAGCCTCTCAAGGGTTCTGTATGAATCCCCAAGGAGTGATGAGAGGTAGAACCACCTTGTTTTAAGCCTGTTCTTGTCAATCTCGCTAAAGTGCAGCTTGTCACTCACGCCCTTATAAGTCAAGATTGTCCTGTCCCTCGCAGTGCTGTCCAGTATTACTGAGTATGGGCTTGGCCCCTCTGCTTGTAGGCCTATAAACTTGACCTTTTCTTTTTTCAGTGCCTCTATGATGTGTTTTGCATTGTTATCATTGCCTATCTTGCCCAGGTATGCTGTTCCAAGCCCAAGCCTTGCAAATGCTACTGCACAGTTAGTGCCCCCTCCGCCTATATCAAAGTGCAGGGCGTTTATTAGAATCTTAGAGCCAAGGGGGTAGGCTATGAATTCCTGCTCCTTGTGGTTCCTTCTTAGCTTAAGAAGGTCTGCCCTCTCAGTGTAGGCAAATACATCAACTGTCGCGCTCCCAACTGTGATGACGTCGTAAGGCATAAGCAGTTTTAAAAGCAGGGTTATTTAAATAGGTTTTGCGAAAAGTGGGGTTGTTGCGGAGATGGCTTGCTCAAGTCCCAACCCTTTGCTATAGTTTTGGCAAACACGAGATTTAAATATTTGAATAGCCTGAAAA
>PEYS01000128.1 GCA_002763335.1 Candidatus Woesearchaeota archaeon CG08_land_8_20_14_0_20_47_9
AGCAAATAAAACCCTTTTTTTGTTTGACCTTGATGATTTAAACCAACTCCTTTAACACCGCCCTCAGATCCTTCTTTTTAATCACAACCTTTGAGACAGCGTTAAGCTCTTCACATTTTGAGTTAAATGCAATTGCTAACCCTGCAGTCCTTGCAGCCTCAACGTCATTGCCATTATCGCCTACAAAGGCAACCTGTTTGAGGCTTATTCCCTCATGCGCCGCAATCTGCTTTAATGCATCAGCCTTGTGCTCAAAGTCGAATCTAGTTACATTGGTACCGGTCAGTGTTCCTTCATAGTTGAAGATGAGCTTGTAAGGCATCTTAACCTAATGGAAGATGGCGGGTGTTATTTATGGGTTGTGTTGCCATCTCCTTCTCAAGAACCAGAACGCAACACCTGTGCCTGCAACTGCCAAACCTGCTGAAACAGCGCTAAACTCTGGTATTGGCTCGCCAATGCCGCAGAATGTTATGTGGCTTATCTGATGATCCCCAGCAGTCACTGTGCCTGATGTTCCGCCTGGAAGCACCTGGTAATCAAGGCCCTCCTTGCTAAGCACCCCATCCACTGCTGGGTCTGCTGTCCAGTATGCTTCATCGTTGTCTCCTGTCACGCCTGTTGTGTAGCCTGGCTTGGAGTCCTCAAGTGCATAAGAGCTGCCAGTCCACTCCCACTTTGCAATCCCAACTCCAAAGCCATGAGCCTGGCACTCGCTATCAATTGAGCCGACCTTTGCATGTACAAATAATGCAGATACTGACATAATCACAGCCAACATAACAAAACAGATTGTCTTCTTCATTCTTCCAACCCCCTTCCATTTACTACTTTAAAATACTTAAAAGTGAAATCTGGGAGTGTTGGGTGGTATAAAAAGGTTTTTGCAAAGACAGTAGATCCGATTATGAAATCGTGCTGAGTAGAATTCTGAAGTATATGCCCTTTTACTATTGCTCTATTTGTCGGAAAAATCCAGCCATCCATGGCGGCAGACGGCCATTTTGCTTCGCAAAATGTCCTGCTCGGCATCCCCGCGAGTTTACTGCCGAGCCTGCGCCATGGCTGGATTTTTCATTTAACTGAGGGCTTTGATGTTGTTCTAATCAGGATGACAAACATAAAGACCCTGTTTCTCTTGCTTTCCACTAGTCAACCCTAGAGTAGGCTCTAATTGACAAAGGCCGAAAGGTTTAAATATCGGCGTTGTTACTGAGGAGTAAACATCATCTAACGGGGGTACAAAATGGGTGTAGACAAAAAAGTAGTAGGAACTGAAGAAAGTGTCGGTGAAGTCATTCTTCCTTGCCCGAAGCAAAAAAAAGATGTAACAGAAGATGATTGTACTCGCTGCTCGC
>PEYS01000102.1 GCA_002763335.1 Candidatus Woesearchaeota archaeon CG08_land_8_20_14_0_20_47_9
CCTTTGTCGGGTATTCTTCCACTATAGCTGGGCAGAAACCATCCTGCTTTATTCTTGCTGAAAGCTTCTCAACAAGTCCTGGTGATGTTAAAAGCCTGGGCTTGTCATTGTCTAGTACCAGCAGCTCTGGCCTGATCCTGTATTCCCTGGATAGCATGGTTTTTAAGTCCTTTAAATCCTTCAGTATCCTTTTCTTCTCATCAGGCCTTAGCCTTGTAAGGTTTTTGTGGTATGAGAAGCCTGGTTTTGCGTTGCTTGCGTATATCACTCCCCTTATAAGCGTGCCCTCAGGGGTTATTCTGTCAAACCTCTGCGCTACACTCCTAGCCCTTAGTTTTATCCTGGATGCTAACTGCACCCTGTCCTTCAGCCTTGCTGTGCAGTAATGGTTGTTGAGGCTCTTGCCCCTGAGATACCTCATCAGTCTCATGGCCATCTGATGGCTCCCCTTTACAGCGTATGAGCTCCTGTCCTTTGGCACAAAGCCCTGCTCTAGGAGCTTGCTTGCGTTGTTATCAGCTATCTCCAGCTCATTTAGGTTGATAAATCCGACCTTGCCCTCTGCATAATCAATGAGTTGCCTTGTCTCCTTCTCCATGCCCGGTATGACAGGTATCTCAATGCCTTTATCCCACTTGAATTCTGATAAGAGCCTGATCCTCTGCCAATCGCCATCATCCTCAAGCTTTGGATGCACCCGTATCTCATCCAGCCCTGCATTGTAAAGCAGCCTGAGCCTCGCCTTGGTTAGCAGCTTAAGCGAGGTGTACAAGTGAATGTGAAAATCGTCAAACTCTGATTTTAGAAGCTTTATGTAATGGAGCGTTCTTTTAAGCCTAACAAGTGGGTCACCACCGGTTATTCCAGCGCCCCTGCTGCTGCAGAGCCTTGCCTCAGTTATTATTTCTTCATCAGAGCTCGTCTTCCACTCATTTGCAAATGTTACATCAAGATTCTTCTTTGTGTCTGATAATGGGCAGTAGTAGCAGTTCCTGGGGCATAGCCCAGTGACAAAGAGCACTAACTTTCTCCCCCTGACGCAGAGCTCACATCCCTTGGGCATCGAGCCGAGAATCCAGGAGTAGTAGGCTGTTTTCTTTACCCTTCTCATATCAGTGTAAGCACCTCTGAAGGGCTGCTGACAAGGATTGTGTGTTCTGCCTGGCTTACAAGCCCATTTGACTGCTCACCCAATGGGGGGTAGCCCTTTATAGCCCCTGCTGCCTCGAGCTGTCTGAGGGCGAATTTCACCTCAAATGGTTTAAATGCCTTTGTAAGCCACCTGCTGGCAAAGGGGAGCCTGCTGTAGTTCTTTATTATCTCTGCAAGAACCGCCCTTGTAGTGCTGTCCCTTATAGGTTTATCTTCTATAAAGGAGAACACAGTTGCAGACGACGCCTCTGTAACAGAGCCTCTGCCATTGGTTGCGAAAGGCTCGATTGCTATCAATGCCCCTTCCTTCAGCAGTGTTTTGTCGCCGTTGTCAAAATTCGGGATTGAGGGCTTGTCATGAACATTGTATCTCCCCAGTCCGTGACCTGAGAGGTTGACTATCGGCGTAAAACCATGGCTTTCTATGGCCTCTTTTATAGCCCTGCCAATCTCTGAGACTGCTACTCCTGTTCCCACAACCCCTATGGCTGCTTTTAGAGCCTCCTCTGAGGCCTTGACAAGCGAGCTGTTCTCTCCTGAGAGGTCAACAGTGCAGGCATTATCACCTATGAAGCCGTTTATCTCAACCCCCACATCGAGCTTCACAAGCTGATCTGAGAGGGTTGTGTTATCCCCGTAGTCAGGGCATTGATGCGCGGCTATGTGGTTTAGTGAGAGCTGGGCTGGAAAGGCGGGTCTTCCCCCAAGCTCAGAGATTTTTTCTTCTACCCTGTCTGCAATCTCCCTTGCCAGCACACCTCTCTTTATCAGGCCTCTGCCAAAGTGCAGGGCCTCTGCAGCAATCCTGCTTGCCCTGATTATGTCTTCTCTGTCAGTCATACGAACAAGAGAGAAACAGTTTATATTAAAACTTATTGGGGTAAGAGGGCTTTGACCAACCTCACTTAAACATCTAAAGTAAAAAAAATTCGCCTGCTCGGGGCTATCAAGCGCTTAGTCGGGGCTTTACGCCCCTCGCTTTGACACAGCTTGTTTGGACTCAATTTTCGCCCTAAAGGGCGGAGCTTTAAACCTAGGCAAAAATTGAGTAACAGTTCCGACATCAGAAAACCTTGAACCCGAGCCGAGCCGCAGGCGAAGGCGAGGTGTTCAAGGTTTTCTCATGGCAGCTTCATGATGATTCTGCCTTCCTTGAAGATCCTGACAATCCCGCCGCTCTGAGATACAACGACTGCGATAGCGTTTGTGAGCTTTGTTATTGCTGCGCAGTACCTGTGTCTTGTGCCGAATCCTTCAATGCAGTTTAGGTCAACTGAGGCCATGTCTATGTTGATGTGCGTGCCTGCTGAGACTATTACCCCTGATTTGTCCACTATGAATACGCCGTCAAGCTGCGAAAAGCCCTTTATTGTCTCTCTTAGGTTTGGGTCTGTTATCATCTTTGTTTCATCGCTGCAAGTGGAGAAGGGATTGATGATGAGCTGTCGCGTATAGCGTGCTATCTCTGAGTGGTCGCCAATGATAAACGCTGTACCTATCTTTCTTCCCTCTCTGCCTTCGCTTCCAATCTCTGTTGCAATATTGATTGCAGCCTCAAGCACGTCAGGGCCTATGTTCTCTGTCAGGTGGTGGACGCTCATGTTGAAGAATATCTTATCCACATCGAAGATGAAGAGCAGTCCCTTGTAGCCCATACCGACACTCTCATCACCAACACACACAATTCTTTCTCCCTTACAGATGTATTTCTTTTTTATTGCCTCCATAAGCAGCTCCTTGAGGGGGATGACAGAGCCGCTTATCATCTTCCTCATCTTTGTCCTGTACTCGCTTTTCTTGTATGAGTTTATGGTTACCCTTTTGAATATAACCACTTTAACCCCAAGTATGGAATCGTCATCTGTGTTAGAATCGCTCTTTTCGAAGGAGACTATGCAGTTTGCATTTGCGTCCTGCGCGATGTTTGCTGCAGCAACCCCTACCACGTTCTCAATGTTGTCAGGGCGCATCATTGACACCTGGCTTTTATCAGGATTATTTGTCTGCTTCCAGGGGTTTATGCAGCTCTTTAATTGTGGCGCCTCCTTTACAACCTCTTCGTCACAAAGCTCTATATCCTTATCTTGGCTGCAGTCCCTCACCTCTGTGTAAGAGCTATATATCTTCTGTATGTTCTCAATAACCCCTTTTGGGATTAGCCTGTTTCGGTCTATGTCTGAGGAGAGCCTTAAAATCCCTGTGCTGTATGTTTTTTTGCTCATTTTCCTTGCGCTGCTCCTTTTTTTTGATGAAGTTAAAGGCTCCCTAATGCCGTTGAGATGGGAGTTTTGGAGAATCGTTTAGGGAGCCTTAACTTGTAAGCGTTTATTTGCCTGCCTTGTGACTAACCTCCGATCTTTGTTTTCTTCCTTAATTCCTTTGACCACATAATGCCGAGCTCCATCATTACATCCTTGAATTTCTCTGAGAGCCTGTAGGTCTTGCGGTAAAGGTCATAGTCAATCATCCCCATGCTCTTCATTGGAGTAAGTATTCGATCGTAAAACTGTCTCTTGTTGTACGATATCTTGATCTTCTTTCCCTTGAACTCAGGTTCATCAAGCTCTGTTATTATGTTTCCATCGTGAAGCCTTGTTGCAAGCATTGACATCTCTGTCTTGTTCATCTCGCCCTCGTGATCTTTCATCTCGTGGAATAGGAGTTTTGCCACTATCTTCTGCTGTTTTGTAGCAAATACGACCTCAAATAGGTCTTCTGGAAGGTTAAACTTATCAAATAGTATAACCATTGTCTGCCTCTCTGTCAAAATGCTCGGAGACACTGCTAGCAGACCAGGGGCATGCTCGCTCGCTAAAGCTTCGGTCTCCTCGCATTTTGTTGTGATGATCTGCTCAGGAGCACGCAAAACCAACTTCAGTATGGGTTAAAGATAAACTAATATATAAATATTACGTTTTCGTATACTAGAGTTGTTTTATCACTCATTAATACATTGAACACCTCGTTTTTTGATAGGGGTATTCACGATGGCGTGCTTTTTTTCGACCCGTCACAACGTCATCTGAGGGCTTTGAATGCCCAGCGCAGCTGGGCATTCAAAGCCATCACATTTTTATAGCCCCTCACAACAATGCTGAACAGCATGGGGGGAAAAGGGCCTGGGAGACCAGTGAGAAGCGCTGTAAGGGAAAACCTAGTAGAACTCCTCTTCTTTCTCGGCAAATCACATGGGTATCAGCTTTACAGCCTCTACTGCAGGGTGTTTCCAAGGGTGACGCGGAGGGCGGTCTACTATCAGCTTAAGCGTGGACTCGAGCTTGGCTTCTTCAGGGTTAGCGAGGTTGAGATAAGACCTGGCAACTACAGCTGGGGCCAGACTGCTGAGCGGGTTGTTTACGCCCTCACAGATAAGGTGAGGCCTGTAGGCGATGCCCGTGTGAAGAAACAATTAAATACCCTCAAGTCATAACAAGGCTTTATGAAGCTCCAGTTTTACCCCCTCGACATAACGTACAAAATAGTTGGGGACGAAGCATTAGTGCAGCTCTTCGGCAGAACCCCTGACGGGCAGAAGGTCTGCGTCTTGGACAGGAGCCTAAAGCCCTATCTATGGGTAGCTAAGAGGGATGGTACAGGGTTCAAACCATCTGAGTTGGAGGGCATAAAGGATCTGGAGGTGGAGGATTCTGATAAGAGGATAAAGGCAACCTCAGTTGAAGAGGCAGGGCTCCAGCTCCTGGGCAGGGAACTCCACTGTCTAAAGTTGAGTGCTGCCCTGCCATCAGACATACCGCTGCTTAGAGAGGCTGTTGAGGGCATTAGGTTGTTATGCCTCGAGGCTGACATACCATTCACAAGGCGCTATCTGATTGACAAGCGCATAACTCCGATGACTCTATACCAGGTTGAGGGTGAGGGGGTGAGGGGCAACCTCAAGATAGGCTGCATCGAAGCAAGCTCAATAACCCCTGTAAATTCTGACACACTAAATGAGCCTGACATCATTGCATTAGACATTGAGACTTACACACCAGAGGGCGAGCCTGTGAACACAGAGAACCCGATACTGATGATCGGACTTTATGGCAAAAACATCAGAAAGGTTATAACATGGAAGAGGTTTAAGACAAGCGCTGAGTTCATCGAGTTTGCAGAGGACGAGGCTGCAATGCTCATAAGGCTGAAGGAGCTGCTTGACGAGTTAAAGCCTGACATCCTCACAGGATACTTCTCTGATGGCTTCGATTTACCGTACATAAGGGCTAGAGCAGAGGTGCTTAAGCTAAACCTTGACCTGGGCATAGACTACTCAAGGATCATACTAAAGAAAGGGGCAGTCCCTGCAGCAAAGATAACAGGCATGGTCCACATAGACATATTCAGGTTCATAAGGCGGGTTGCTTCAGGCTCGCTTGAAACCCAAAACCTTGACCTCAGCTCTGTAGCGAGAGAACTTCTGGGAGAGGGAAAGACAGAGGCTGATATCTCACAACTACGCTCTGCCTGGGAGCAGGGCGAGGGCATAGAGCCATTCTGCGAGTACAACCTAAAGGATGCAGAGCTCACCTTCAGGCTGTGCAGCATGTTCATGCCAAACATAACAGAGCTTGTGAAGCTCCTCAGCTTAACACCATTTGAGGTTAGCAGAATGAGCTTCTCACAGCTCGTTGAGTGGCACCTAATATCCAGGGCAAGGGAATTCTCACAGCTCATACCCAACAGGCCCATATACAGAGAGGTCTCGTCAAGAATGGGGCGCACTTATGAGGGCGCATTTGTCTTCCAGCCGGAGCCAGGGCTTTACAAGGACATCGTTGTCTTTGACTTCCGCAGCCTCTACCCCTCGATAATCTCCTCGCACAACATATCGCCGGACACGCTCAGGTGTGAATGCTGTAAGGACAACACAGTGCCTGAGAACAGCAGCATATGGTTCTGCAGGAAGAAGCAGGGATTTATATCGGCAGTTATTGGCGACGTAATAGAGCGCAGGATAAGGATAAAGGAGATAATCAGGAAGTCAGGCGAAAAGCAGCCTGTGCTCGATGCAAGACAAAATGCTCTTAAGCTGCTTGCAAACGCCACTTACGGCTACATGGGCTTCTTCGGGGCGAGGTGGTATTGCCTTGAGTGCGCAGAGAGCATCGCTGCTTATGGCAGGCACTATATTCAGGATGTGATTGCTAAGGCCCAAGGCAATGGCTTTAAGGTGCGCTACAGCGACACTGACTCAACCTTTATCTCCCTAGAAGGCAAAACGAAGGAGCAGGCTGAGGCGTTTAGGAAGGATGTCAACAACACCCTCCCGGAACTAATGGAACTCGGCTACCAGGGATTTTACCCAAGGGGCATATTTGTCCCCACAAAGGGCAGCAGCTACGGTGCTAAGAAGAAGTACGCCCTTCTCTCCGAGGGCGGAAGCATTGTGATAAAGGGCTTTGAAACAGTTAGGCGCAACCTCTCAGGGATTGCCAAAGAAGTTCAGGAGGAGGTGCTCAAACTTATTCTGAGAGAGAATGACCCTGAGGCTGCACTGCGCTATGTGCAGGGCGTTATATCAAAACTCAGGAAGAAGCAGGTGCCTGTGGAGAGCCTGATTATAAGAACCCAGCTGCAGAAGGAGATAGAAAATTACGATTCAGTAACACCCCACGTTGCTGCGGCGATTCGCATGAAGGGGAAGGGCATCAGCGTAAGGCCTGGCATGCTTATACGCTACGTGGTGATTGAGGGCAGGGACAGGATACGCGACAGGGTGCTTCTACCAGAAGAATGCAGGGACAATTATGACTCTGACTACTACATCAACAACCAGGTTATACCTGCTGTTGAGAAGATATTTGAGGTCATGGGCTACACCATGGATGACATTATGGGCAGGCCAAGCCAGAGCACACTGAAGGGCTTCATGGAGGGCTTTGAATAACCTCGCTGC
This sequence comes from Candidatus Woesearchaeota archaeon CG08_land_8_20_14_0_20_47_9, assembly GCA_002763335.1. Taxonomy (GTDB): domain Archaea; phylum Nanobdellota; class Nanobdellia; order Woesearchaeales; family CG1-02-47-18; genus CG1-02-47-18. The sequence goes on from PEYS01000102.1 coordinate 7,049, forward strand.
GCTGGGTAGTCAAAAGCTCGCGACCACTCACGCCCAAGACCGAGGGCATGCTCGCCCCTCGCGAGCTAGTGGCTCGCTTTTGCAGCAAGGTGAGCTTTTGACTCTCAAAAGTTCGTGGGTATAGCCCCGCCCTTTAGGGCGAGAACTTTTGAGTCCGAAAATCTGCGTTTCGAAGCGAGGGGCGTAAA
>PEYS01000036.1 GCA_002763335.1 Candidatus Woesearchaeota archaeon CG08_land_8_20_14_0_20_47_9
GACCAGTGTAAAGTTACGCTTGTAAGCTCATGCAAAACATTTATATACTACTTTAGAGAACTAACAGGGTGTTGGATTGGTAAAAAAAATCGCCTGCTCGGGGCTATCAAACGCTTAGTCGGGGCTTTACGCCCCTCGCTTTGACACGGCGAATTTTTAGACTCAATTTTCGCCCTAAAGGCGGGGCAACACCCACAAACTTTTGAGTGTTTACGGGGGAAATATTTAAATATAAGTTGTTACTCCAAAGTAGCAATTTCATTATGAAGTTATCGGAGGGTTAAAATGAAAAAGGCTTTGTTTATGATGTTTGTGTCATGCGTTCTGCTTATTGTAGCTGCAGGGCTTGCGGCAGCAGCCCTGAGTGTTAGCACAGCTGAGGTTTCTCCGGGTGTGCCTACAACGATCAATACGCTGCAGTGCAGCTTCAGTGTCAGCTACACTGGCTCAGGCACCCTTAACGCAACAGTGAGCTGGGTAAAAAACGGGGCAGCCTGGACAGATGATGTTGAAACGATAAGCAGCATCGTGGCAGGCACGAACATCTCCACCACAAGCCTAGGAAATATCGAGCCGTCAAAGACAACAAAGAACGACAAGTGGGCATGCAAGGTAAATGTAACAGACGGCACAGCCACTGCAAACAAGACCTCAACTGAAGTCACAATAATAAATTCCCCGCCAACTGACCCTTATGTCACGCTCTCACCACAGACTGTTTACGCAGACACCCTGCTTGTGTGCACAGCAACCGGCTCAACTGACGCTGATGGCGACACTATCTCTCTCGAATACAAGTTCATAGGGAGCTCTGGCACGCTAAGGGACTGGAGCAGTATCGGCACATACCAGTGCAGTCTGGCAACATGCCCTGTGGGCACAACTGTAAAATGCGCTGCACAGGCCAGGACAAATGATGCGAACAGCGCTGAGAAAACCGCTGAGAAGATTGTTCAGAACAAGCCTCCACAGATAACCTCAACGCCAATAACATCTGTCTACACAAATGTTGAGTATTACTATGATGTGGAGGCAACAGACCTGGAAAGCGATACAATCACATACTCTCTTGTAAGCAGCCCAACAGGCATGATAATTGATGTTAACTCAGGCGAGATCAGATGGACCCCCACAAGCAAGGGCACAAGAGCCATAACAGTCAGGGCAAGCGATGCACTCGGCTACTCTGAACAGAGCTATAGTCTTGTGGTAAAAACCCAGGAGAAGCTCTCTATTGAGGATGTTGAGGTAACTGTTGATGGCTCTACAGACAGGACACTTGCAGATGGCGACACAATAAGTGAGGAGGCAAGGCCTGAGAGTGAGATTAAGGTGGATATCGAGCTCGGAAACATGTACACTGATGATGAGGATCTTGATATTGAGGACATAAAAATCTACGTGATAGTACGTGATATTGACGACGGTGATGATCTTGAGAGCGATGAGGAAGAGATCAGCAGGATAAAACCTGAGAGGACTGCGAAAAAGACAATAGAGTTCACGCTCCCCCTTGAGGTTGAGGAGGGAACATATGATTTTGAGATACATGCTGAGGGCGAGGATGAAGATGGGAATGAGCAGGAGGCTGTCATGATCCTGCACCTGGAGGTTGAGAAGAAGGATCATGACGTAAGGATCTATAAGGCTAACCTTCAGCCCGAGACAGTGAGCTGTGACAGGCTAGCGCAGCTTGACCTCAAAATAGTAAACATGGGGGCAGATACTGAGGATGAGGTTGTGGTTACAGTGCAGAGCTCGCAGCTCGGTATTAACAAGATGGAGAAGTTCGAGCTCTCAGACAGCCTAGCTGACAGTGACAGCAAGTTCTCGCGCACATACTCATTTGACATATCAGATGATGTGATCGCAGGAACATACCAGATTGTTATAAAGACCTACTATGATGAGGACAGGTTGAGCGACTATAAAACCATTAATCTTAAGGTTGAGGACTGCAGTAAGCAGAAGCCAATAACACCAACCACGCCAACTGAGCCAACAACACCCACCAACCAGAGCGTGATTGTGATACAGCCTCCTCCATCAACAGGGCAGGTCATTGCAGGGCCTGTGGGGGCTGGCGCTAAAAAATTTGAAACAAGCACCCTCCTCTTGATAGGGGCTAACGCCCTGCTCCTGATCATTCTGATCATTGTCTTAGCCAGGGTGTTTGCAAGGGGAGGTAGGGGGTAAATTCGTAACTTATTTATAGTATGCCTTAAACCTGCCTTGCAGCGATATGTAAAAGCCCGAGTTCAGCTTGAGCGCCGTTAGGGTTGAGAGCTAGTTCTTAGGGCACACAAATGGTGCTGATTATGGAAGCAGATGATAAGAATTTCAGACACCTCATCAGGGTTGCAAATACTGACCTTAAGGGAGAGAAGAGCATCAGCAATGCCCTACACAAGATAAAGGGCATTGGGTTTGCAATAGCCAATCTTGTATGCAAGGAATCCGGAGTAGACCCAGCTAAAAAGGTAGGCCTGCTGTCTGATGAGGAGATAAAGAGGATTGATGAGGTAATTGCAAACATTGACCTCATTGCGCCGCCCTGGATCATGAACCGCAGGAAGGACCCTGCGGAAGGAAGGGACAGGCACCTCATAATATCTGATCTTAAATTCGCGGTTGAAAATGATGTAAGGATGATGAAGAAGATAAAGTGCTACAAGGGCATGAGACATGCATTCGGGCTTCCAGTGAGAGGGCAGCGTACACGCTCGAATTTCAGAAAGAACAAGGGCAGGGGCCCAGGCGTTCTAAAGAAGAAGGACGCAAAAGGCAGCAGAGTGCGGCAGAGTATAAGGTGAGGAGTATAAGGTAAGGTCGTGGTAACAAAATGGGGGATCCAAGAAAAATCAAGAAGAAGTACTCAACCCCTATACACCCGTGGCAGAGGGCAAGGATAGAGGAAGAGGGGGTTATTATAAAGGATCATGGGCTGAAGAACAAAAAGGAGGTATGGATTCTCGAATCACGCCTTAGGAGGTTTAAGAGCCAGGCCAAACGCTTGATTGCTACGAGAACAGATCAGGCAAGGCATGAGGAGGGCTTGTTTCTTACAAAGCTGAAGACCCTTGGCCTTGTTGATGAGAAGGCCACTATAAGCAGCGTTCTGGACCTGGGCATTAAGGACGTGGCTGATCGCAGGCTGCAGACCTTTATCTGCAGGAAGGGACTTGCAAGGACAGTAAGACAAGCCAGGCAGTTCATAACCCATAAACACATAATGGTCAACAGAAGGGTGGTTTCATCACCCTCATACATTGTCAGGAAGGCTGAGGAGGGGCTTATTGGCTTTAACCCAGGATCAGGGCTGACATCGCAGGATCACCCGGAGAGGGTGCCTGTCACAACCCGTAAGAGGGAGAAGAAAAAAAAGGATGGGCCAGGTAAGAAAAGGACGCAGAAAAGCAGCCAGAGAATGCCCGGGGGCAAGGTAGGCAAGGTTGAGGCACGGGAGTGATCCTTTTTCATCATGAGGAGTAAAATGCAGAGAAAAGACAATATCCGGTGGGGAATCGCACACATATTCGCATCGTATAACAACACGATTATTCATATAACCGACTTAACAGGGAGTGAGACAATAGCAAAGGCATCAGGAGGCATGGTGGTTAAGGCTGACCGCCTTGAGAGCTCACCAACAGCTGCCATGGCTGCTGCCAAGCGTGCAGCCGAGGATGCTATGGAAAAGGGCATAAATGCAATACACGTGAAGATAAGGGCCCCTGGTGGCCATAACGGCCCTTCTAACCCAGGGCCTGGAGCGCAGGCTGCTGTCCGCGCCCTTTCAAGAATGGGGCTTAAGATAGGCATTATTGAAGACGTTACCCCTCTGCCTCATGATGGCTGCAGGAAGAAGGGCGGGCGAAGGGGGAGGCGTGTATAAAATGGATGTAGAGGTTATCAGTGAGGACAAGAAGTCAGGGAGGCTTGTTTTTTACCTTAGCAATGCAAATCCTGCCCTGGCAAATACGATAAGGCGGAGCATAGTTGAGGAGGTTCCAGTCCTTGCCATTGAGGACATAGAATTCAGAAACAACAGCTCCGTATTATACGACGAGATTATAGCGCATCGCCTTGGCTTAATACCCCTAACCACTGATCTGGGCTCTTATGAACTGCCCTCTGAGTGCAAGTGCAACGGTGCAGGCTGTGCCCAGTGCCAGCTCAAGCTCACCCTAAAGGAGAAGGGGCCGTGCCTTGTGCTTGCCTCTGACATAAAGTCCAAGGACCCGAAGGTTAAGCCAGTCTACCCTGATATGCCTATTGTAAAGCTGCTTAAGGGGCAGAAGCTCGAGTTTGAGGCAACCGCTGTGTTAGGACAGGGCAAGGATCATGCAAAGTGGTCGCCTGGGCACGTGTACTACAAGCACAAGCCTAAGGTAGTGGTGTCATCAAAGGATTGCGAGGGCTGCGGCAGCTGCGTAAAGAGCTGCCCGAAGAATCTGCTATCTGTAGAGGGCTCAACAGCAAGGATTGACAAGGAACGCCTTATGGAATGCACACTCTGCGAGGCATGCACTGCTGCCTGCAAAAAGAATGCCTTAAAAATTGAGCCTGATGAGGGCTGCTTTATATTTTATATTGAGTCATGGGGGCAGCTCAGCTGCAGGGAGATGGCAAGCACATCATGCGATAGGATCATAAAACTGCTCAGCGAGTTTGATAGTCAGCTCAAGAAAAGCGGGGGTGTCTGAGTCCGGTCAAAAGAGTACGGTTGAGGAGCTTGCTCAAAAGCCGTATGCCTTAGTGGCTGCGCGTGTTCAAATCACGTCCCCCGCATAAACTGATGCCAAAATGCGTACAAAAACAAATCCGCAGTTGAGAAGCCTGATCGAGGAGCTTAAAATGCAGGCCTCCAAGGGCAATAAGCTCTGGCGCAGGCTGGCAGAGGACCTTGAAAAGCCCTCAAGGCAGCGCAGGAATATTAATATATCCAGGATAAACCGCTATACGGATGAGGGCGAGGTGGTTGTTGTGCCAGGCAAGGTGCTTTCATGCGGAAACCTTGACCACAAGCTGACAATTGCCGCCTGGCAGTTCTCCCAGCAGGCGATGGAGAAGATAAGAAGCGCGAACTCCGAGGTTATAACAATAAGTGCCCTCCTTGAGAAAAACCCTAAGGGCAAGGGCGTGAGGATAATAGGCTAGGCTGATAACCATGATCATAATTGATGCAAACAACCTTGTGCTGGGAAGGCTTGCTGCAAGGGCTGCAAAGCTCTGCCTGATGGGAGAGAAGGTCAGCATAATCAACTGTGAGAAGGCTGTTATAAGCGGTAACAAGAAGCAGCTCCTTGAGAAGTGGAGGGTGCGTCTTCACCTTGGCCAGCCGAGAAAGGGGCCGCTCTACTACCGTGCCCCAGCCCCATTTGTGAGGCGTGCAGTGCGTGGGATGCTCCCCCATAAGAATGCGCGTGGCAGAGAGGCATTCTCAAGGCTGAGGTGTTTCAGCAGCGCCCCAAAGGGGCTTGAGGGCAAGGGCGTGAGGATTGACAGGGCAGATGTCACAAAGCTGCCAAACCTTAAATATGTGCGCATTGGCGAGTTATGCAGACTAATAGGTGCTAAAGCATGAAGGTTGTAAACTCATCCGGTAAGAGAAAGAGGGCTATTGCTCGGGCTACGATAAAGGAGGGAAAGGGGAGTGTCAGGATAAATCGCCTGCCCCTGGATATCTATGAGCCCAAGCTTGCAAGGATGAAGCTCCGGGAGCCCCTGCAGATAGCCGGAAGGATTGCAGACAAGGTCGACATTTCTGTCAAGATCAAGGGTGGGGGCTTTATGTCCCAGGCTGAGGCTGGAAGGCTAGCAATTGCCAGAGCCTTAGTTGAGTGGAGTGGTGACAGCAAGCTTAAATCTGATTTTGAGAACTATGACAGATGGCTGCTTGTGGGCGATACCAGGCACAGGGAGATGAGAAAGCCCAACAGGCACGGCAAGGCAAGGGCAAAGGTGCAGAAGAGCTACAGGTAGAAAACCTTGAATGCATTCGGCTTCGCTACGCTCGCCTCAGCATTCAAGGTTTTCTGATTCGTCGGATATCGTTGGGGAACTCAACACCACCACCTCAACACAACAAATAGGAAATTTAGGAAAATCCAATAATAAGTCAAAACACAACAAAGGTTGGGTGCAAGAAAGGATGATAATTCCAATAAGGTGCTGGAGCTGCGGCAAGCCAATAGGCCACCTCTGGGAGAAATACAAGGAGAGGACTGCAAAGGGCGAGGAGATAAAGACGGTGCTTGATGACCTCGGCCTTGAGCGATACTGCTGCAGGGCAGTCTTTATGGGCCAAATTGACCTGATTGATGTGGCTGCGCAGTTCAAGAAGTTCTAGTCAAGATGCTGCTGCGCAGCATCTTGGTTGAATGATGCAGCCTGCCAGTCCTCGCATCCTTTAGCTTGTGACAGCAGGCGATCTAAAAGCCAAAAACCATTAATCCCTCACCCCTTCCTTTCTATCACCCTCTCCCCAGCCCCTGCAATCCCCTCTGCTGTCAATCCATGCAGCTTGTATAGCTCCTCTGCCTTGCCTGATTCGCAGAAGACATCTCTTATTCCTATAAACCCTATTGGTATCAGGTGCTCCTGCTCCTGTGCAAGCACCTCTGCTACTGCGCTGCCTAAGCCTCCTATTATGCTGTGGTCTTCGCAGCATACCATGCAGCCTGTCTTCTCTGCATATTTGATAAGCAGGGACTTGTCAATGGGCTTTATCGTGTGTATGTTGATGACTGCTGCAGCTATCTTCTTGCTTTCGAGAAGCCTTGCAGCGTCAAGGGCGATGTGTAGCATTGCCCCTGTAGCCACGATAGCAACATCATCACCATCTCTCGCAATAACACCCTTACCAAGCTCGAATTTATAGGAGCTGTCAAAGACATCAGCCAACTTTGCCCTCACAAGTCTGAAGTACACCGGCCCTTTATGATCTGCTATCGCCCTTACTGCAAGCCTTGTCTCAACACCATCTGCTGGCTGAACTACTGTCATGTTTGGCAGGGCCCTCATAAGGGCGATGTCCTCTGTCGCCTGGTGTGTTGGCCCATCCTCTCCAGTCAGGATGCCCGCGTGTGTGC
>PEYS01000115.1 GCA_002763335.1 Candidatus Woesearchaeota archaeon CG08_land_8_20_14_0_20_47_9
CCCCTCGCTTCGAAACGCAGATTTTCGGACTCAAAAGTTCTCGCCCTAAAGCGCGAGCTACCCACGAACTTTTGAGTATAATAAAAAATGTCAAACGAGGCGTAACTTTACAGCTAGCCGACCAGTGTAAAGTTACGCTTCTAGAAAGAGTTCCTTTCTTCAATTCATTGTGTAGAGTTCTATGGCTTCCTTTATGTTCTTTATCGCCTCTTCTCTTGTCTCTCCCTGTGAGATACATCCTGGCAAGGAAGGAACATATGATGTGAAACCGCCTTCCTCTTGGGGCTCCAGTACTATTGAGGGCTTTGAATACCTTGCGCAGCAAGGTATTCAAAGCCCTCTTTCATTAACTTTATAAATCTCCCCATACAGAACAGGCATCATGGTCGAGGTAAAAAAGGAGGGTGTTATTCTCGAAGCCACTAACCTGGAGTTTGAGAACCAGGCAGTCTTAAACCCTACCTGTGTCCAGCAGGGGAACACAGTCCATATGTTCTACAGGGCTATCAGGAAGGGCAACTACTCAACCATAGGCTACTGCAGGCTAGACGGCCCTCTTAAGGTTGTGGAGCGTGCCAAAGGGCCTGTCTTTAAGCCTGAGTTTGACTATGAGAAGCAGGGTATAGAGGATCCGAGGATTGTGTTTCTCGACGGCATGTACTACCTCTTCTACACTGCCTATGATGGTAAGAATGCCCTGGCAGCCTATGCAACAGGCAGGGATCTTAAAAGATTTGAGAAGAAGGGCCTGATAACCCCACCCATTACATATGATGAGGCAGAGGACATATTCCGAGAATCTAAACTCAAAGAGAGATATATATTCTTTGAGGTGTACTACAAGAACATTGTTGCAAAGGATGTCCTCTTATGGGAGAAGGATGCATTCATCTTCCCAAAGAAGTTCAATAAGCAGTTTGCCTTAATACACCGTATTCTTCCAGATATCCAGATTGCATACTTTAATAACTTCAGCGAACTTACACTGGACTACTGGAAGAGCTATCTTAGGAGCCTTGGGGAGCATGTTATCCTTGAGCCGAAGCATGGTTATGAATCAAGAAACATTGGCGGGGGGGCTCCTTTAATTGAGATAGAGAATGGCTGGCTGATGATCTACCATGCAGTTGAGGACTCAAACAGCGGCAAGGTCTATCATGCAAGCGCTGCCCTGCTCAACAAAAGGAACCCGCAGAAGGTTATCGGGCATCTGAAGAGGCCGTTATTCTCCCCAACAGAGGGTTACGAGATTTATGGGGACACAAGCAATGTTGTGTTTCCAACAGGAACCGCGATGTTTAACAACAGGCTATACATCTACTACGGGGCTGCTGACAAGCGCATAGCAGTTGCCTCTGTTGATCTAAACGAACTGCTTGACGAGCTTGTCTTCAGAAGCTCATACATTGATCCTGAGTCAGAGGTTGGGTTCACAGCAGGCCAGGTCTTCAAGCTATGCAAGGACAATGAGATGAGCCTCAGCAGGCTTATCAGAAGACTGAGAAAAAGGGAAACCATCATCCTGATGGCAATTGGCTGGCTGGCAAGGGAGGGTAAGGTGACATGTAGGCATTCTGATGGAGAGCTGAGGGTTATAACATATGATTAAACAGATGAGAGAGCAGCTCATACAGCTTCTCAAAGCCCTCACAGGGGCGTAACTATATATACTACCTATAACTCACCCCCCTGCTTGGAGGTGCTCACAATTGTGCTGGAGCAGCAACAAATCTTATTTATAAGTACCTTCCCGCCGAGGGAGTGCGGAATTGCAACATTTACCAAGGACCTGACAACTGCCTTTGACAGGCAGTTCAATCCGCTGACCAAATCAAAGATACTTGCAATAAACAATGGGTCAACTCAGGAGCTTGAATACCCTGAGGATGTCATATTCCAGCTGACTGATTCTGACATCGAGGCTTACAGCAGGGTTGCTAAGAGCATTAACGAGAGCAGGGCAATAAAGCTCGTGCATATCCAGCACGATTTTGGCATCTTCGGAGGAGAATATGAGGGGGCCTCCAGTGAATATCCCTTACCGGGAAGCCACTTAACAGAGTTCCTAAAGGTGATAGAAAAGCCATTGGTAATCACATTCCACTCAATCCTGCCTGATCCTATCCCTGGGTTAAAAAGAGCTGTTCAGTCACTTGCTGAAAAGGCTGCATGCATAGTTGTCATGACAAACATGGGAGCTGATATTCTTAGAAATGTTTATGGGTTAAAGAACGATATCAGGGTGATACCGCATGGGATACCAAACGTTGCATTCAAGCCAAGCAGGGGGTTTAAAAAGCAACTCGGCTATGAAGGTAGAACAATCCTCTCATCATTCGGGACGATGAACAGATGCAAGGGTTATGAGTATGTTCTCGATGCATTGCCAAGTGTTGTTAAGAGGTTTCCGGATGTGCTCTATCTGATGGTGGGGACAACACTCCCTTCAGTTAAAAAAGAGGAAGGTGAGATGTATAGGTACTTCCTTGAAAGCAGGGTCCGGGAGCTTGGGCTGCAGAAGAATGTGCTATTCCATAACCAGTACGTATCAATGAATGAGCTGACAGGTTTCCTGCAGGCAACAGACATATGCCTATCCACAGACCTTGACCCAGGTCAGATAACCAGCAGCACACTAGCTTATGCCCTTGGCTGCGGCAGGGCAGTCATATCAACCCCTTTCATTCACGCAAAAGACATAGTGAGCCTTGAGAGGGGAATACTTGTAAACTTCAAGGATAGCAAGGCCTATGCAAAGGCTATAACAAGGCTGCTTTCAGACGAGAAGCTCAGGAGGAGCATGGAGAGGAACGCCTACCAGTACTCTAGGCAGATGACCTGGCCTGAAGTAGCGAAGGCGCATGAGAGGCTATACAGGCAGTTATTAAGGAGAGAAAGAAGCTGTTCAGAGGAGCCTCTAGGTGAAGCCAAGGTCAGGGAGATAATAACGAAGCTTCCATTAGAGCTTGAGGCAGAGCCCTCTGATATAAACTTTGAGGAGATGAGTCTGCCAGAAGGTTGGGACAGGCTCTCAGAGAGCTCTCTGATCTTCTTTATAGTTGGTGATCTGAGTAAGAAGGGGTTTGGCAAAGCAATATCACTGGCGTATCAGTTCTCATACCTGAGGCAGCTAAGCCAAGAGGACAAACAGAGGGTCTTTGAGGAGCTGGAAACCATAAAAGGGGAGACTTACACAGGGCTGCTTAGGAAATATCATGAAAAGAGCCTGGAAGAAGAGGTCGCTGCGGTAACAGAATTCCTGAAGCTGTCTGAAAGGGAGAGGGATGAGTTATACTACTATATAAAACTAAGAGACAGGGTTATTTCCTATGCAAGAGCAATAAGAATAGCCACTGAGTTAATGCACCACTACAGGGAGCACTACTCAGACTTGAGCTTAACAAACCTTAAACAGGTTATAGAAAAACTTCTCGCTGATTATGGCGCATGCAATGTTGTCTTCGGGTTCACAGCCATGGGGAGACTTAAAGATGGTTTTTGGAAAAAAGATGATATCCGGATCCTAAGGGAGCTACTCTGGCTCTTAGCACAGTTAGAGGGAAAGCTGCTCAACGTGCTAAACCTGCCCAACAAGGAGGTCTTAGTTTACGACGAGAATGAGATGAGGCGCATATTAACTGAAAGGGAAGGTGAGGCAATTCACTCAAAAGAACATATAGAGCACCTAATTAAAGTCAATCTGCTGAAAAGTAAGAGCGGGCAGTATAGCCTTTCCGAGGCAAATGGTGAAGGGGATGTCAGCTATTTTAACAGCATCATAAGGAGCGTTGTTTTTGAAGCGCGGGACCAGAGGTTTACCAGGTGGAACAGCCAGAAACATATCTGGCGTTCCGGAGGGCTGGGCAGAAGGGTATGGATGCTTACAAAGTGCGTGCTTGAGGCGAAAGCAATCAACACCAAGGACAGGCCATACCCTGTAAAAGACCAATTGGAGGTTGAGCTAGAGAACCAGGCCATATTCAACCAGCAACTCCCCATATATGTGATAGATGATGAATCTAAGGATAGCAACTGTAGGATGTATACCAAACACATAAAGGAATTAAAAGAGAGGTACGGTAATCAAATTAGATTCATCAGCGGATCTGAGAAGGTTGCAAATATAAGAGAATTCACCTCGATACTAGCGAGAGTTTACCAAGAACTTATTAAGCAGGGTAAGATTGACAACTGCGCTGCAGATATCCTTTACGAGACAAAGAAGGGGAAGAAGCAGAATGACGAATACAGAATTGTCTCTGAAGGCAGGGTAAGCCAGGAGAACCTGCTGCGCTATCTAAGGGAGAATGCCCTGTACCACATATCAGGCATAAGAAACTACACCATACTACTGCTCACAGCACAGGGCCGGAATAATTATATGAATTTTGATGACGACGCCCCAGCAGAGACTTACTGTCTGCTGCCACAAGATAGAGAGAGGGTTATTGAGTCCAGGCTTAAAGCAAGGAAGCGCCTGATGAAAGATCTTATGCAGAGGGTTGCAGAGAAAACCGGAAAGGCTATACGCAATGAGTTACAGCTGTACAAAGTATGGGTGGAGCACAGGACAGAGCTATACGACTTGGAGAAAGAATTCTTTAGCTATTCTGAAGACGGAAAAAAAGGCCTGATACCTCAAGCAATGGAAGAGATCATACCTCTGTCAGGGCCGAGGCGATGCAGATTTGGAGGCCAAGGGATAGAGGTCAGCAGTGAATGCTCGTCATTTGACGAAAACCGGGTGTTAACGCACCAGCGATACCAGGGGCTTATGTTCCCCCTTCCAGAGCACAATCTTGTGATCAGCGACTTCGTTTACCCTGAACCCAGATTAGAGAAGAAAGACTGCGGATTCGTAGTTATACCTGTAAACGTAATGGGGGGAGCAAGGCTTTTGGGCAAGAAGGCAAAGGATGCTGTATCAATGTACATGAAGCATGACCTAAGGGGTACCATGGGGCTCCCCGCAGATAAAGCAGATGCTGCCTTCATTAAAGATGCGACCATCGCATACGTACCATTTCCCTTCGTTCTGGATCAAGACACATCCGCGCTCTTCCAGTTTAAGAGCTGGATAAACATGCCGAAAAAGGAGATTGCAAACATACAGCATACAAACAGAACCGCCTTAATTGTAACAAATATAAGGAGCTTTGCTGGAAACACCAACGTCATATTCAACAGAAGTGTCCTGGATATAAGGAGCCCCACGCCAAGCATAGGCCAAACTCTGCGCCTAGAGGAACAACCATACGTTGTGTGGATTAAAAGGCCGCTAAGCAAGAAGACAATCACAGTCTGCTTCTCACCAGTAGGAGGGGCACATCAGAGGACGATCAGCTCGCGCTTCTACATGATACCCTTCCAGGACTTCAATGAGGTTGTAGGAACCCTCGGGAAGGAGTTCTATGAACAGGCAGTGAGCAGATTCTACCGGAAGGCTGAGGAAAATCCAGAGCTTTACAGCCCTTACTCCCGGGACACATACCACCTCCTAGGAAGCTCTTACATTGAGGTTGCCAAGGAGCTAGAGAGAGAAGACCTAAGAGAAGGGCGTAGTAAAAGATTACTTGAAGAAAGAAGGTACAGAGCAATTCTACTCTCAAGACTAGCACTACAGAGAGCAGAAAAGGCGATTCAGTCAGAAACAATGCAAGAAAGTAGAGAAAAGCAGAAGATGTTAAGAGAGGTATATGACATGGATCTTATTCTTGTGAGATATGCTGACAATTTCTGGCTGTACAAGGCAAGGAATATAGAAAACAGGGAGAGAACAAACGAGGATGATGATCACTCACCCTTAACAGATGCAGACTACTTTTACAGAATTATTAGGGAGGGCAATACCCTGCATTGGAAGAAGGTCAAACCCTTAATCAGGCTGGGGGAAAGAGAGGATGTCACAAATCCTGCACCAATACAGAGCAGCTGGAATGCGTTTGGAAAAGGAGGGATTATTGAGATTAACCCTTGGCAGCAAAACAAGGAATTAGTATTTGAAGCTGGAAGGAGGGTTGTCTTAGAAACACTGCCTAGAGAGGGGGTGGCGATAATAGTTCCCTCACTGGTAGATGGCTACGAGAGCAACTACCTAAACGAAGTGGAAGAACTGCTCCACTCCCAGATAAAGCAGGATGGTGAGACAATCTACATATGGCCGGATATAGTTGATGCTGCCAAATACGCAGAGAGCAAAAGAATAATTTCAATAGTTCAACTCAATCCTGCGAGCTGATGACTGAATGACCGCAACAGACAATCAACAAAGCATACTCTTTATGAGCACATTTCCACCAAGAGAATGCGGGATAGCAACCTTCACAAGGGATTTAGCAAGAGCCTTTGACAAGCAGTTTAACCCGCTGACCAAATCAAAGATACTTGCAATAAACAATGGGTCAACTCAGGAGCTTGAATATCCTGAGGATGTCATATTCCAGCTGACTGATTCTGACATTGAGGCTTACAGTGAGATAGCTGAAAACATCAATGAAAATAAAAACATAAAGCTTATCCATATTCAGCATGAGTTTGGACTCTTTGGTGGAGAGCAAGGGGGGCACAAGACAGGACACTACCTAATAAGATTCATGGAAGCCATACAAAAACCTGTGGTGATCACCTTCCACTCAATAGTGCCAAAGCCTGTTCCTGAGATAAAGAGGGTTGTACATCAGCTTGCAAAAAAGGCAGCTTGTATCATCGTGATGACAGAGACGGGGGTTAAAATCCTCAGAAACATTTACGGCGTAAAAACAGATATCGGGGTGATACCACACGGGATACCAAATGTTGCATTCAAGCCAAGCAGGGAGTTTAAAAAGCAACTCGGCTATGAAGAAAGGTTGATCCTCTCGTCATTTGGAATGATGAATCCTGACAAAGGCTACGAGCATGTGATTGCTGCCCTGCCGAGAGTCGTTGAGAAATTTGCAAATGTCCTATACCTAATAGTAGGAGCGACACACCCTATTGTGAGAAAACATAATGGCGAACAATACCGTAACTTCCTTAAAAAGAGAGTAAGAGAGCTTAACCTTCAGAACCATGTAAAATTCTACAATAAGTACATCAATACTGAGGAGATAGTAAGGTTCCTCCACGTAACAGACATCTACATCTCAACAGGCCTTAACCCTGGACAGATAACAAGCGGGACATTATCGTATGCCCTCGGCTGCGGCAAGGCGATCATATCAACACCATTCCTACATGCAAAGGATGCGATCAGCCCTGAAAGAGGTATTCTGGTCAGGTTCAGGGATCCAGAGTCATATGCTGAGGCAATCATAAGGCTGCTATCTGATGAAGGGCTCAGAAGGAGTATGGAAAAAGCAGCATACCAGTATTCAAGGCATATGACCTGGCCTGAAGTAGCTAAGGCACATGAGAGGCTATACAGGGAGATAATCGGATATAGTAAGGCGAGCAGACTTCCAGAGATTAAGCTAGAGCAGTTGAAAAGACTTACAGATGACTTTGGCATAATACAGTTTGCTCGCAGAACAGAACCTGATACAGACTCAGGGTACACGCTTGATGACAATGCAAGGGCGATGATTGCATGCTGCATGCATTACAACATATTCAGAGAGGAAGAGAATCTCAATGATATAAAGAGATTCCTGGAGTTCATCAGATATGTGTTACAGAATGATGGAAGGCTCTTTAATTATGTTAAGTATAATAAAGAGATCGAGCTTAATAAGTGGACTGATGATGCCCATGCTAGGGCCCTCTGGGCACTGGGATTTTTAAGCTCAAGCAAGCTTAGCCCTGAACTAGGGGAAGAGGCTGCAACGATTTTTAAAGAGGCCATGAATCACGATGTTGACGATCACCCGAGGACAGCAGCATTCACAATCATGGGGCTCTACTCCTATAACAAGTTCAGGCCATCAGCGGAGAATATAAAAGAGATAAGAAAACTCGCCAACTACCTTACTGCCCTGTACGATAAGAACAGCAGTTGCGATTGGCACTGGTTTGAAAACAAGCTCACCTACTCCAATGCAAGGCTACCAGAGGCACTGATTTATGCATACCTTGCAACCAAGGAAGAGCGCTATCTAGAGGTTGCTGAGAAGACACTCAACCACCTATGTAATGTATGCTTTGAGGGCAGCATGCTTGTTCTTGTCGGCAATAATGGCTGGTATAGAAAAAGGAAGGAGAAGGCCCGCTATGACCAGCAGCCAGTGGACGCAAGCTCAATGGTTCAGGCATTGCTTCTGGCGTACCAGGTAACAGAAAAGCAGGAGTATATGGAACTGGCAAGAATGGCATTCCAATGGTTCCTAGGGAAGAACTCTTTAAAAATGCCGGTCTATGATGAAACCAGCGGCGGATGCCATGACGGGGTAAACACGACACATGTTAATGCAAATGAGGGTGCAGAGTCAACAGCAACATACCTCATTGCAAGGCTTGCGATGGAGTTTGTAGAGCAGGGGAGGAAGCTGTACTAAAACAAAACGTTTATATATAATTAGATTATACATTCTACTGGTGATATAAAATGGAAGTATTTGAAGCAACTCCAAAGCAATGGGGGAACTCTCTGGGTGTAACCATCCCTAGAGGAATTGTAAGAAAGGCAGGGCTATCCCCAAAGAGGAAGGTAAGGTTTATTGTTATCAGCAACAAGGGTATGAAAGAACTAAGAAAGGCATTTGGCACATTAAAGACAGAGAAGCCCACCCAGAGAATAATGGATGAGATTGATGAAGGATATGACTGAAAACAAGGTATTTATTGCAGACACATACGCTCTCATCGAGTTATTAAGGGGGAACCAGAGCTACAAACCCTATCTTAGGGCAATGCTGCTAACTACCAAGTTTAATCTAGTTGAGCTCTATTATTATTTTATTAGAGAACATAACAAGGAAACTGCAGATAATCATCTGAGTTGGTGCTCAAAACTACTTGTCCCAATCTCCTTAAGCTGTATAAGAAAAGCTATGGAGTTCAAGCTAAGGCATAGAGAGGAGAAGCTTAGCTATACTGATTGCGTTGGTTATGCACTTGCTTTTGAGTTTGGCATCAAATTCTTGACGGGCGACGAGAAGTTTGGGGATAAAGAGAATGTTGAGTTTGTAAGATGAAAAACATAAGAATAGCAATGCTCGCTCCAATTGCCTGGAGGACTCCGCCTAGAGACTATGGACCCTGGGAGCTTGTGACAAGCAACCTGACTGAAGGGCTTGTGAAGCGGGGCTATGATGTAACACTCTTTGCAACCAAGGAGTCAATAACTCGAGCAAAGCACCATGCAATCTGTCCTCGAGGCTATGAAGAGGACAAGGCTTTAAATCCTGAGGTGTGGAAGCTCCTGCATATCTCAGAGGTCTTTGAGAGAGCAGGTGAGTTTGATATTATCCATAACCAGTTTGATTACCCTGCCCTCACATACTCAAGGCTTGTAAAGACTCCTATTGTAACCACGATTCATGGCTTTTCATCTTCTGACATCTACCCAGTATATGAGAGATATAATAATCACACATACTATGTCTCGATAAGCGATGCTGACCGCTATGAGAAGTTAGACTACATTGCAACAGTCTATAATGGAATTAATCTTGATGAATTTACCTTTAATCCCAATGCAGGCAAAGACCTTGTCTGGCTAGGAAGGATATGCTATGAGAAGGGAACGTATGAGGCAATACAGATTGCTAAGGCTTCTGGCAAGAATCTGATAATTGCAGGAATAATTCAGGAGAAGGACTATTATAAGGAGAAGATCAAGCCGCTTATTGATGGCGACCAGATCAGGTTTATAGGCTCAGTAGGGCCGAAAGAGAGGGACAAACTCTTAGGTAACGCACTTACACTCCTCCACCCTGTAATGAGGCCAGAACGCTTCGGCCTAGTAATGACTGAAGCCATGGCATGTGGCACGCCAGTAATAGGCTTTGACAGAGGTTCAGTTCGGGAGGTCATAGCCCATAACAAAAGCGGATTTGTTGTAAATTCTGTTGAGGAAGCAGTTGAATGCCTCAGAAAGATCAACATGATTAAGAGAAGCGACTGCAGAAAGCGTGTTGAAGGTATGTTTACTGTTGACTGTATGGTTGGTGGGTATATAAAAGTTTACAAAGAGATAATGGAGTTGGAAAGGGGGAAAAGACATTGAACCAAAGCTTTTTATTCTGTAGAGCTGTCTGATTGTCAAAAAGGGGTGCAAGGAAATGCCTGACCTTATGAGGCGGGAGATTAGGATAGGAAGCTACAAGGCAACTGTGGGCTTAAACAACCCAGTTTACAGATACCCAAAAAACCCTATTCTCACATGCCACGATGTAAACAGGTTGTGGAAAGAACCAGCATTACAGGTTAAAACAGTTCATAATGCAGGTGTTGCAGAATACAATGGAAATGTAGTGTTGTTATTCCGCTCCCACCTCAGGAGTGGGCGCTCAGTTCTGGGTATTGCAAGGAGCAGTAATGGCCTTGATAATTGGCGTGTTGAGC
Organism: Candidatus Woesearchaeota archaeon CG08_land_8_20_14_0_20_47_9; assembly: GCA_002763335.1. Taxonomy (GTDB): domain Archaea; phylum Nanobdellota; class Nanobdellia; order Woesearchaeales; family CG1-02-47-18; genus CG1-02-47-18. The sequence goes on from PEYS01000115.1 coordinate 10,483, forward strand.
CTAGACCTGCTATGCTACCATGCTCTGAGGATGATTTGTTTGCTGAGGGCGTTAATAAAACAAGGCTTATTGAGAACGAGACTGGTGGTATTGAAGACCCCAGGATAGTATTTCTCGATGGAGAGTATGTGATTACATACAATGCCTATCACGCAAGCATAAGGAACAGGGTGCATGCATCGCTTGCAGTGACAAAGGACTTTAAGAGCTTCACGCGCCTAGGCCCAATAGCCAATATTGAGATGCGTAACATTGTCTTATTCCCAGAAGAGATCAAGAATAGGTATGCAGCACTATTCCGCCTCAATGATAAAAGGCCAGGCGATATAGGAGGCGGGTATAGGGAGATCAGGGTGGGTTATACAGATGATTGGAGATCAGGCAGGTGGAAGATTCAGAGCAAGCCAATTATCAGAACAGCAGCTGGCCCAAATGCCATGTCAGATAAGATAGGTCCTGGGGCAACGCCAATTAAAACCAGGTATGGGTGGATCTCCATAATCCATGGGGTAAGGAATACAATGGACGGCAACCCCTATGTGCTTGGTGTGGCCCTGCATGATCTAGAGTATCCTGAGAAGGTCTGTGTTTCAAATATACCAATCCTATTCCCCTCCAGGGCAGATTGCAGGGTTAAAGAAGATGACTACATCCATGTGCCCAATGTTGTGTTCACCTGCGGAGCTATAAGAAGAGATAATGGCACCATAATTATCTACTATGGGGGCAATGACACAGTTCTCAATATTGGGGCCACCCATGAAGATATACTTGTAAGGCTTTGCACAGACTATTGTGAAATCTTTATATAAAAGCAAGGTTTCGTAGCTCACAATGATTAAAAAAGGCAATCAACACGGTCATTGTTCTAGCTGGCACGAGATCTTCAAGGCTTATGATATCCGAGGCATATACCCATCTGATTTGAATGAAGAGACCGCCTACAGGATTGGAAGGGCATTTGTGAGCTTTCTGAACTGCAAGAATGTTGTTGTAGGCAGGGATATGAGGAACTCCTCGGATGCATTATTTAAAAGCCTAGCAAGGGGCATTACAGACCAGGGAGCAGATGTCATTGACATTGGCTTAAGCTCAACACCGATGTTCTACTATGCAAGCGGAAGGCTAGAGGCTGAGGGGGGCATAATTATCACAGCCAGCCATAACCCAAGCCAGTACAATGGCTTTAAGTTATGCAGGGATGGCACAGTGCCAGTCTCAGGGGCTACAGGGCTTAAGGATGTTAAGGCACTGTTTATGAAGTGCAGATTCGGAAACCCTGAGAAAAGGGGATCTGTTATTAAGAATGAGGAGATCAAGGATGAATATGTAAGGCATGTAAGATCCTTCTCTAAACAGCACGGTAACCTGAAAGTGGTTGTGGACTGCGCAAATGCGATGGGGGTGTATGAGATGAGGCCTCTTCAGGGCCTTGCAAGGATAATTCCAATGTTTGACAAGCTGGACGGCTCTTTTCCTAACCATGAGGCAAACCCGCTTAAGTTTGAGACAGTCAGGGCGTTGCAAAACAAGGTTGTTGAGGAAAAGGCTGATTTGGGGATTGCCTTTGATGGTGATGCTGACAGGGTCGGCTTTATTGATGAAAAAGGCTGTATAGTTCCAATGGACCTGACAGGGGCACTGATTGCAGAGGAGATCCTAAAGAAGGAGAAGGGGACAATCCTCTATGACCTGCGATGCAGCAGGGCAGTGAAGGAGACAATTGTAGCAAATGGAGGTACGCCGATTGAAACCAGGGTCGGGCATACATTCATCAAGCAAGCAATGCGGGAACGCAATGCCCTCTTTGTGGGCGAGTTCTCAGGGCATTACTACTTCAGGGATAATTACTACACAGAATCAAGCTCGCTTGCAGCAGTATACCTGCTGAACATAATGGTGAAGTACAACAAGAAGATATCAGAGCTGATAAAACCCCTGAGGAAATACTATCAGTCTGGAGAGGTAAACTCGGGGGTTGAGGACAAGGAGGCTGTGATAAAGAAGCTCGCCGAAGTATACTGCGATGGAGGGATAAGCTACCTTGACGGCATAAAGGTTGTATTCGGTAAATGGTGGTTCAATGTCAGGCCATCAAACACAGAGCCATTGCTCAGGCTCAATCTTGAGGCAGATACTAAGGCGTTGATGGAAGAGAAAAGGGATGAGGTTCTTGGTATTATTCGAGGCACTCGCTCTGAGCCTTGAGCTATTATAGCACAGTAGAAGAGGCGGTGAAAAGCCTGGATAGGCTTGAGGACCTGACAAGAGACTGTAGACACTGAGGTATTGAAATGGCAAACACGGACATAATCGGTTACTGCGTATGCACAAGATGCGGCTTCAGCATGCCTGCGCCTAAAGGGGTAGACTGCTCGATGGTTAGATGCCCTAAATGCGGGGGCATGATGAGACCAGGGGGCATGGTAGAGGACAGGCTTGAGATATGAGAGGGCTTATTGGTAGTTGGTTGTTGGTTATTAGTTTTTAAGAATCCAACGATCAATAGAAAGGTGTATGTCCTCTGTTAAAGACGCATTTTTTTGATGGCTATTATCGACGATGGCGAGCTTTTTCCGATCCCGACACAAATGACATTTGAGAGCTTTGAATACCGAGGCGAGCCTCTAAAGGCGAAGCCGAGTGTATTCAAAGCCCTCACTAAAGAAAGCTTTATCAAGAGGAGGCTAAATTTCTCTTAAGATGGATGTCTTAAGCGCGGTGCTTCCAGCAGTTGAGGAGAGCCTGAGGATAACAGCAATCATCTTTGTTTTGATGATCGCTGTTGAGCTGGCTGTGCTGAAATACAGGGATAGGATAATAAGACTCACCTCAAAAAACCAGTTCTTAAGCTACATAGTATCATCATTCTTTGGAATAATCCCCGGATGCACAGGGACATTTGCAATGGACAGCCTCTACATGAGCGGCCTCCTGGGCTTTGGGGGCATAATTGCAGTGATGATAGCTACTGCCGGTGATGAGGCATTCCTTCTTATCTCAATGGCAGCTACTGGCAAGATAGCTGCTGCAACTGTCATCTACCTTACAGCATTGCTCTTTGTTCTAGGAATTCTGGGTGGGTTACTGGCTGACCTCTGGGTGAAGAGGTTTAGGATCAGATTCTGCGAGAAGTGCGGGATAATAAACCACAGAAAGGCAGAATTCGGGCTAAGCCACTTTGTCAGGGAGCATATATACCAGCACATAATCAGAAAGCATATTTGGAGGATATTTGTATGGATTCTGGCATCAGTTGTGGCAGTAGAACTCATACAGAAATACCTGGGGGTAATAAGCCTCACAGGCATGGGTGCGTTCTACCTGCTGTTAGCAGCCAGCATAATAGGCATTGCTCCCTTATCAGGCCCGAATGTGCTGCTCATCATGATGTTCTCAAAGGGTATTGTGCCCTTCTCTGTCCTGCTTGCAAACTCGATAGTACAGGACGGTCATGGTCTACTGCCTATAATGGGCTTCTCGATAAGGGATGCTGTGAAGATAAAGGCATTTAACCTTGCATTTGGCTTCCTGGTTGGCCTGATTCTCCTGACACTTGGACTGTAAGGGGATTGCAGCATGAAAGGGGTTTAATATGATAGAAGCGAGAAAGCAGCCTCTAGTCTTGAGCCCTGAGAATAGCCAATCAGTGAAACAACTCTCTTAACTCAGGTCTCAGCTCAATGAGCTTTGACCTGTCCTTGCTGCTCTTAATAATTATTCCCTTAGACTCAAGCCTTCTCAGCAGGCGGTGCACCTTGACCTTGTGCATGCCGGTTAATTTAGCGAGCCTTGACTGTTTTAAGCCCTGCTTCTGCTTTATCAGGGTGTCCACTATCCTGCGCTCTCCGCCATCAAGGAAGCTCAGGGTTATGTCCATCCCCTTGGTTATCTCCTGCTTCTCCTTAAGGTATTTTGAGGTGAGGATATAGAAGGAAACGCTGCCGACAAACAGCCCCAGAGAGGAGAGGAGCAGGATCATGTATGGAATTGGTATTACACAGCCGCAGGCGTTGTTGTTCCTTATGGCATCAGAGACATAGAGTGTGCTGAATGAGACTATGAATATAAAGCCCAACACAACAGACAGGGCAAGCAAGACCTCCCGCAGGGCCTTGTTCTCTCGCAGGAGTGTTAGTTTCATTTTACGTAACCAAGATTTATAAATGGTTACATTCATTGTAACTTGGTTGTTTAAATAGTTTGTCAAAAGCCCGCCCGCACAAAGTAACAGATCAAAAATGAGAAGAGTCAGCATAATTGCAGTCTTTTGTATAATGACCCTGATAGTGGGATGCAGCAAGCAAGCTGATGTAACTCAGCCGGTTGAGAATAAAGAGGCTGCCTATGAGCCTGCTCCTCCTAATGAGCCTGTTGAGATCATCACCTTAACAAAGGAGGGAAGACTCTCTCAGGGCGATTGCATGAAGCGCAAACTGAATGACAAGGTCATAATGCTTGAGTCAATGTTCTGCGGGCACTGCAAGGCGACAATGCCTGATTTTATCTCAGCGTGTGAAGGGAAGGGAATAGAGCCAATAGTGCTTGATATAGCGGATAATGAGGTGAGGAGTGAGATGAAATCGTATGGTGTGCAGGCGCAGCTGACACCAACATTCATATTCGGCTGTCACATAGTGCTGGGGGCTCAATCCAAGGAAACCTACCTAAGGCTATGCGATGAGTTCTTAGCAAAACAATGAGGAGTAAGGGATGAAGGAGAACACAAAGAAGCTTATTATTGCCACAGTAACGGTTGCTATCCTTGCGGCATGTTATATCACTGCAAAGAGGGTTCCGCAAAACTATGTTCAAGAGCTTGGCAGCAGGCTCTCGCTGCCTGTTTTTACATTCTTTGTGGCAATTGTGGACGGCTTCAACCCCTGCAACATGTTTGTACTCACGCTGTTGCTTTCACTTATACTCTCCACATCAGAATCCAGAAAGAGGATATACGCAGTCGGGTACACCTTCATCGTGGTTGTTTATATTTTCTATTTCCTGTTTATGGCGCTATGGCTTAACATAATGCTCTATATTGGTTTTGTTAAACCTTTAAGGATCGCAATTGCAAGCATTGCTATTATCGCTGGGATTATCAACTGCAAGGAGATGTTCTTCTATCGCAGGGGGGTAACCCTGATGCTATCTGAGAGGTTTGTAGCCCCATTAAAAAGAAGGATCGGCTATGTTGCAAGGATGGTTAAGACAGGCTCGATGCCTGCCCTGATTGCTGCTTCAGCCACCCTTGCAGTGTTCTCCTCTCTAGTAGAGCTGCCGTGCACATCAGGCTTCCCAATGATATACACAAGCATTCTTACTGGAAGATTCATTGAGAACAGCTTCACGTACTATGTTTACCTCTTGTTCTACAATCTCGTATATGTTATTCCTCTGGGTGTAATTATTGCTGTGATGGGCTACACATTCAAGGGAAAGAAGATAAGCAAGGAGACAATGGAAATAATAAAGTTTGTAGGCGGTGCTATAATGCTGCTGCTGGGAATTGTGCTGCTTGTCAATCCTGGGCTGGTGGGGGTATGAAGCTGGCAGCGGTTTTAAGTAACGAAAATCTGTTGCTCAGGGCTATCTCGCGCTATGGCCGTAGCTTTACGCCTCTTGCTTTGACACGCAGATTTTCGGACTCAAAAGTTCTCGCCCTAAAGGGCGGGGCCTTAAACCCAGGCGAAAGTTGAGTAACAAACTTCACCTACTCGGAGTTACCTAATTCTTTGATAAGAGTGTCACATAATTCTGAAGCAGTTATATCTGTTGAGGTTTTGTTCGCTAAATATCTTCTTTCGTGGCGCGCCATCTTTTTTCGTTCCTTAACTAATTTCTTTTTAATTTTGTCTAGTGCTTCTAAAGTAGAATTTAGAGCTTCTAAATTTGAGATGTAATTTAAAGTTTCTGAAACAACACAACCTAGATTCTCGACACTACAAGGAGTGTCGGATAATTTAGCGTATTTTCTTATTAAACACTGCAGATTTTGAGGTGTTAGTTCCTTTCCACTAACAGCTTCCAGGGTTTCACATAGGGCGTTCGAAAGACTTCCTGCACTCCCTGCCTGGTTTGAAAAGACAGCGTATGTTATGATTAAAGAGTGAATGCCAGAAGAAAATTCTTCACTAGGAGGGAGGATATAGCTTTTGCAGCTTAATGTTTTCTTCACACTACGCCATAAACTTGTAGAAGTCTCTTTTGTTTCGGAATGTTCATGATAAAGCGCGATCAATTTTATTATTGTACCTGAAGTCAGATTGTGTTCATAAATAAATTTTAATGTACCACATACTGCCTTCTTTATGCACGTTATGGCGTTTTCTGCGGTATCTTCTTGACTAGAGTATATTCTAATCAGGTCTAACGCATCAGAGAGTATTTCTTCTTTTTTATCTGAAGGGGTTTCACAAATAATTTTTGTTGTATCACAAACTGCATGGGCGAGTATTTTTAGAAGTCTATGTGGTTCAGAGTTTAGAAGAATATTTTCATTATAGGCGCCGTAATAGGTGAGTAAAGTTCTAAAATAACTCAGAAAAGGCTCTTTATAACTTAGATTCTCGCTGACAGATTTTGCTGTGATGAATAAAGCTTCTGCCAATTCGTCCAATCCACAATCATCTGTATCACTTAACCAAAGGCCATATTGCTCCCCTAAAGAAGTCAAGTCTTCAGGGGTTAAAGTGGTATTAATCCCAGCCTCTGACAACTTAGCTAGTGCTTTGTCTTTAGCTGTTTCTATAATTGAGCTAATTCTGTTATCTGCTTCCGAACCAGTTCCAGGAGTAACAAAACCTAACTGGCGTAGTAAATTAAGCAATCTTCCAAAATCCATAAAACAAACCTCTTAATGAGAGTGTACTACTCTTGCTATTCTCCTCTCACTAAGAAGATATGACATCTTCCCTCTCCTAGAGAAAGCCATAGGAGTAACACTCCATATGATCTTATAATACTTGGTGTTAGGCAATAACTTATAAATCTTTTTGTTTTTAGGTCGCAGCGATGACGGAGAAAGGCCAGAATAATGTGGTGTGAGGGCAGATATTTCGATGGGTGGTAAGGCTCATTTCTCGCTCATTTCTCATCTATTGAATTCATAATCTCCTTAAACACAGCCTTAAACTCAGGAACAATTCTAACATAGTTTCTTAGCTCTTTCTGCCAAATTGTCTGTTTTTCCTTTAATTTGTCTATGAACTTCTTCTTATCATATTCTTCTTTACTCAATCTTCAGCTTGTAGACGCTCATTGGAACACCGCTGTAAAGCGGGCCCTTTATTTTTATAAGGAATGTTTTGCCTATAGTTTTAATTTCCTCTACCTGTGTAGGATAACCGTAGTCACTTATATTTTTACCAATTTTCTTTATTAGTTCACCAAAACCATTCTCTCTCACTTGTGTAAAATCAATGTCAATACTGAACCTATTCAAACCAAAGGCTTTCTGCAGTGCTGTACCCCCTTTAAAGATAAGGTTATTAACAGAATTTCTTGATAGGAAGATGAAAAATAGGTGCTGAAGATAGTCCATTCCCACTTGACCGAGGTTAAACCCTGTGATTGTGCAGTATTTCTTAAGCTCATTTTTCGTTATCATTCAAACACCTCATTAATGTTGAGTTTCCATCTCGATGAATTTGTTTGTGACCGCTTAATAAAAGGATTAAGCAAGTCGTATCTGCTGTTTAATTTATGTTTCACTTTTTTGTGAATGTCTATTCCATTTAACTCCATAAGATAACCAAGTCGTTTGAGTGTTACAATGGAATTCATTCTTAAGGCGTATTCTATTATCCTCTCTTGACTTATTCCCTTGCTTTTTAAGGCTTCGTAAGTCTCGCTAATTGGGCAATATTTTGGCAGGTATAAAGAATCAACGACTGCTTTCTCAGGTTCAGCTATAAATATGTATTTGTTTCTGAAATGTTCTCGCTTATAGCCAAAAATATTCTCTTTCTTGAATGTTATAAAATTGATTTCTATATTTTCTAAGCAGATAGTCATTTTTGGTCTTGAGCATACGATATGTATTACAACAGGAATCTGTGTTGTAAAGCCATAAATGAAATAAGTGGTAATGAATGAGATATAAGATGGGAAGACTAGATTAGAGCTGATCTCAAAAGGATCATCTGATAGAGCGTATTTTCCTTTCTCGATCTCTTTTATTAGGCCTCGCTCTTTGAGCCTATGGACATATATCCTTGTATATTCCTTGTTTTTACCTATGATCCTTGCGATATCATTCAGCAGGATAACAGGCTTTCGGAGTTTTTCCAATTCCTTTAAGAATGCTATTGCTTGCATAGTAAAGAATATTATTTAGTAATATTTAAACTTTTTGATATTTCATAGTTATCAAAAATGATTATTATGATACAATGAAATATGGATATCGTGCCATTCGTTCTTCTGTAATTATCAATTAGGATAATTATTATATAACAAAAAGTCGGACTAGACGGAAAACTTTGAATAACCTGCTATAGGGGTTAGCCAGAGCCCTCAAATACTGATCATAGTTTGATTAGTTCCTTAGTCAGCGGCGTTAGAACACGCATCTTGCCATTTTGCAGCACAACAGTATCCTCAATCCTTAAACCGAATTTGTGGTAATAACCAGGCTCAATTGTGAATGGTGAGTTCTCACCTGTCCTGTCATCTGATTTCACTGATGCCCAGGGGGCTTCATGGATCTCTATGCCCAGGCCGTGCCCAAGGCCATGGGAGAAGTAGCGGGCATCCTTGCCGAGCATCTTGCGAACAGCCTTTTCTATATCTGCAAATCTCACCCCCTCCTTGCAGAGGCTTATTGCATGCTCTTGAGCTGCCAGGAATCTGCTGTAGGTCTGTCTCTCCTTATTTGTTATTTCCTTGTAATAGGCCATTCTCGTGATATCAGAGCAATAACCCTTGTACCATACACCAAAGTCAACAAGGAGGAGGCCCCTCTTTATCCTGCTGTCACCTGCATAATGCGGTATTGCAGCATTGCTTGCAGAAGCGACTACTGGTTCAAATGCAGGCTCGCAGTGCTCTCTGATCGCCCCAATTTTCAGGAACTGTCTGACCTGCGCTTCTGTTTTAAAATCAAAGCTGTCAAAGAGCTTCTTTATTATTTTACAGCTTATCTTACAAGCCTCCCTTATATATCCGAGCTCCAGTGGTGTTTTTTCCAGGCGCAAAGCAGTCAGCTCTGAATTTACAGTTCTCAGTTTACAGAATTTCTTAAGTACTTTGTATTGCTTAACAGATAGGGTGGCTTCATTAATCCCAAGGGTTTTACAGCCAAGCTTATTTAGAAGCCAGGTTATGCCCTTTTCTTTGGTAATGGTTCTCTTTCTGAACGCCCCCTTATAATCACCAAGCCTGTTGATACAAACAGATGGCTTGCCGTGAGCAGGAATGTACAAAACCGCATCATCTATCCTCTCTTGGACAAGGTAGTAGAAGTTGGGGTCATTTGAGTAGATGAGACAGGCATCAAGCTTCCTTGATCTCAGTTGTTTCTGGAGTTGTTTGAGTTTCATGCTTCATGCTCTTGAGTGCAGGTGATTTTTAAATGCATCGGAAGAGGCAGGCGATGTGAAGAAGGTTATTGAACGTGCTAAGGCAGTGGCTTAACTAAATCGCCAAATCTGATTATTCCTCACGCTTCATTTTCAGCAATGCTAAGTTACTCTCACACCTATCGATAACTGCCCTTAAACTATGTCCTTCCATTCCCCATATAAGTCTAGAAAGTGGTGCGTTTATTTATAAATTGTGCTATTTAAGGTCCTTTTGTGTTCACTGGACTGAGCGGCCAAAGAATTTAAATAGAAACCCTAATTTATATGCTCTCAGAGGATCATCATGGTAGTCGTAACCGATTCACAAATAAGCGAATTTATCAAAGAGCAAAAGATATTGCCAAAGAACTTTAACCCTGTCCTAAAGCCAAAGAATTGGCAAAACCAATTTGAACAGATAGTCCAATCAAAGTCAGGCAGAACTTTCAAACTTATTGTCAGGCAAAGCCAGGTGAACCCGTTGGACTTTTCAGTCATATTTGGTGTAATGATTAATGGCAAATTGTTTCGGCTTAGGCGATATAATGGAGACAGCCATGAGCATACAAATAAGATAGAACGCAACAAAATGGATGGTTTTCATATACATAAGGCCACTGAAAGATACCAAAGCATCGGATTTAGAGAGGATGCATACTCCGAAAAGACTACTAAATATTCAGACTGGAGAACTGCCTTGAATGCCATGATAAGCGATAATAACTTTATCATGGAGGTTGCAAAAAATCAAACGAGATTATTGTAATATGGATAGCAATACAATATTAAAACAATTCAGGGAAAAGGTAAATGATAAGATTAGTTTGAAATCCAAAGGCATCAACAGATATATTGTCCAAACCCCATTCTTATTTGAGGATGGCGATAACTTAGTAATTCTATTAAAGTATAACCCTGATAAAAAGACATGGTATCTCACAGACGAGGGACACACCTTCTTACATATTAGCTACTTCATGGACGAAAAGGATTTCTCAAAAGGAACACGGGAAAAGATAATCAACAACTGCAAATCCATGTTTTCTGTGACAGAGGACAAAGGAGAGCTCGTTTTAAAGGTTGTTGACAATAATTTTGGGGACGCATTGTATGACTTTGTGCAGTGTTTGTTAAAGATAACAGATGTCACTTATTTAGAAAGAGAAAGGGTGAAATCAACCTTTTTTGAAGACTTTAGATTATCTGTTGCTGCCATAGCCAAAAAGAAAAAGATAGAGGCACAGTTTGAATATTACGCAAAAGAAAAGGATACAAAAAAATCATACCCTGTTGATTGTTACCTAGAGACGCAAAAAGAACCAATTTTTATCTTTGCCATAAATAGCAATGATAAATGCAACCTAGCTACTATATCTATCTTAATGTTTGAAAGATGGAACATAAAGTTTCATGCTGTGGGTGTCTTTGAGGACCAAACTGAGATCAATCGACAGGTATTGGCCAGGTTCTCAGATGTATGCGAAAAACAGGTCAGCAATTTAGATGTTATGGACCGGCTAGAAATATACATTGATGGTCACAAAAAGCATTGA
>PEYS01000120.1 GCA_002763335.1 Candidatus Woesearchaeota archaeon CG08_land_8_20_14_0_20_47_9
GGATTCCTCTCACTATAAACAAAGCCTCTGTTCGCGACATCAAGCCTCAAGCGAGGCAGATAAACAACAGCAACCACAGTTAAGATTAATACGGCGATAACGAGAACAGCAGCCTTCAGCCAATGCCCTGGCTTTGATTCAGCCGCAGGCTTTGATCTGGAGAGCCCTTCTTTACCTGTCTCAATCCTCACCTCAGCCTCATCATAGCCCTCCTTCTCCCTCAACCTTGAGATATCATCAAGCTCTCCGACATTGCTGGATATCTTCTTTGCCATGAATCATCAATCCCATGTTTAGTGTTTGTAAATCAGTTTGATTACGCAGACTATTTCAGCTTCGATATATAAATTATTATTGTTAGCACTTTTCAGGAGTTATAGTAAGTTGGAGTGGCTGTAGTAGTGTCCTGCACTTAACAGAGTGTTAAGTCATATTTCCAGGTGCATAGTTAAAGGAAAAATCCAGCCATGGCGCAGATGAGGCAAACTGCGTTCCTATACGCAGTATAGGGTTGCAGTTTGACGAATATGATTGTCAAAAGCTCGCCTACACGCAAGGCGAGCTTTTGACTGCCGAATGGAATCGGTGTGCTTGCTTAGAGCACACCGATGGAATGACTGCATTCGAAGAAAATCCGTCTGCCGCCATGGGTGGCTGGATTTTTCCGATAAACAGTCACTTAACAAGTTCAATTAACAAAGGAAACATTTAATACTCTGCAACAACAAACACTCAGTCAATGGGATGGAATGAGATCTGCAGAAACATATGCTAATAAAAAGAGATGCTTATTAGTGATCCTTTCTGTATTGGTCACAGTCATTCTCCTTACCTCATCAGGCTGCTCTAAGGATTTTATAGGTGGCTTCGGCATAGATCTGCCATGGCTTAAACCTGATTTAAAATTTGTATCTGGCTTCTTAAGCATTGCAACAGATAAGGATGTTTATAATTCAGGAGAGAGGATTTTGCTTACACCTGCTTCAGAGGATTGGCGTGACCCAGCCAAATATGAAGACCCGTCAGAGGCCCAGCTAATCAAGGCCTGTAGGAACCTAAGGATTGTATTAAGCACTGAAGCTGAGGGCGGAGAAGAATGCCGCGATGTTAGGATTGAGCTTAATGGCAAGGACATTACTTCCTTCTGCTCTCCGCAGCCTTTAACAATCCATTCTGCATATAACGAAATAACCTGCAACCCTGAAGAGACTGAGACATCTGGTTTTGGTAAGGTATATGCCTGTGGTTCTGAAGCTAGCTTTGTTTACGGATCCGGCCCAGATCCAAATAGGCTTGATTATGTTCCTGGGGAGTTGCTTGTAAAGTTAAAACCCTCTGTAGAGATTGAGGTTAGGAAAACTGCCTCTGGACAATCTGCACTATCATCAAACGATGCCCATCTCCAAGCTCTGTTACACAAATACAAAGCAACTGATGTTGAGGATGTTTTTGAGGG
>PEYS01000004.1 GCA_002763335.1 Candidatus Woesearchaeota archaeon CG08_land_8_20_14_0_20_47_9
AATGGCTTGTTTAGGGGCAAGATTGATGATGTTGTGATATTGAATAAGAGCCTGTCTGCTGGAGAGGTTAAGGGCTATTATGATTCTGGCTCTGGAGGGCATGTCAAGGCTGGCAATTACACATCGCAGATCTTTGACCTTGCAAGCGGGGCAATGAATGGCTTTATGGCTAATCTGAGTTATGTTAATTATAATCTCTCGATTGCTGGCAGTGTTAGCGGTGGTTACTCTGGAGGCGGCGGGGGCGGGGATGGTTCTTTAGGCGGGGCTGCTAGCTCAAGAAGCTGCGGAATTGAGGGCATTGCAGGAGCAGGCTGTGCAGGGAGCGCAACATTGCAACTGAGGTTTGGAAATTCCAACTCAGAGTCAGGAATGAGTGAATGGCAGAGTTATGCACTTAAAGATGCAGGTGGATTATTCCCGGTAAATGACATTGCAAGTAGCTATAGGTATATGCAGTATAGGGTGCTGATGAACAGCTATGATGCTGCTACAAGCCCTGTGCTGCACAGGCTAAGTTTTATTGGATGGCGTGAAGACCTTACAAGCACATGGATTGATGGTTCTGGAAGTGATGGCGTGCTGCCCCCTGTCTTCTTTATAAATAGCGCCCAGCGCTTCCAGTACAGGGTCAAGCTTGCAACAAGCGACGCAACAATCAGCCCGCAAATCAAGGCTTTACAGCTGCACTACCGCATGAGGAATGTAACCCTGAATGCCTATAATAACAACAGCTTCTTCATCAACCTGAGCGAGTACTTCTATGATTCAGACGGAGATACACTAACCTATAATGCAACCCCTGGCGATAATGTAAGTGTCAGGATTAGTGGAGGGATTGCGAACATAACCCTGCCTGCCAGCTTTATAGGCAGGAGACAGGTTAATTTCACTGCAAATGACAGCGCCATGACTGCTGCATCATCGCCGTTGGTTATATCTGCGCGCATCATAGCAATAAACACAACGCTGACAAACTACACACCAGCTCCTGGGGATGTGATAAACTACACTGTGCTAGTTCAGGAGACAGACAATGATGTTATCATCAACATGACTGGGCAGCTCATGGACTTCTACCTGGACGGGACAAGGTTTGTATACCCGTACACAAACAACAGCTTCTTGGCGAGCTTTACAAACGCAACATACGATTCAGCAAATGCCAGCATTAGGCTTGCAACAGTTGTCTCAGGCTTATACACATACAATGATGACTACTCAACAAGCAAGTATCAGCAGGACAGCTACAACTACAGCAATGTAGCCCCAGGACCTGGAGAGATAATCTTCTTTGGGCCCAGTATGAGTGCTGACGGCTACATTATCTACAACTACACGACAAGCATATCATTCTTCAACGCAACAGCAAACATAACAACAGACTTCAACACCAGCCTCGGAGGATGGTCTGAAGAAGGAAATGCAACAATATGGTACTCAACTAACTTAAGCGAGTTTGTACTGCTTGCAAACACAACAGAGGCGAATAAGACGCTTGCAGTTAAGATTCCAATAGCAAACACCTCAAGGTTCTACATCAGAATTGCCTCAACACAGACACCTCAAAACCCGATAACAAGCTACGGTATTGAATACATGGCAAATGAGTATGCAACAAATGGGAGTTATACCAGCAATGCAATTGACTTTGGGCAGAACTTCCTAGGGTTTACAACAATCACATGGAATGCTGAAACACCTACTAGCACAAACATAACTGTGCAGACAAGGACATCAGCAAATGGAAGCGCCTGGGAGGGCTGGCAGGAGAATGTAAACAACACCCAGCTTGCAAGTGCAGACAACCGCTACTTGCAGTACAGGCTGACCCTAACAACTAGCAATGCCCTATACACCCCCCAGTTCTATAACCTCACTGTCAGGTATACGCAACGCGTTACTTCAGTAAACGGCACAGCCTCTGGGAGCATAATAGCATCAACAACACTGGGCAATCACACAATGCTTGTAAACACCTCAACAGAGTTGTTATACGGCTATGATGAGACAATATTCACAGTCTGGGCACCAACACACATGGCTTACTGGCACACACAGGACTTCTCAGGGAGCATTGCAGTATTCAACATAACTGTGAACTACTCAAGAACAGACACTGGCGAGCTTATAAACGGGCTGATCAATGTAACTGTTGCCAACTCAACTGCAAGTGTTTCAAAGAACTGTCTAGTAAGTCCGTGCACATTGTACTTCACAGTCGGCTCTGGCGGTGAACTAACAGGTGGCATTTACAATGTCAGCATCCTTGCAACAAACAACGCCTCGTACTACTGGCAGCGAGAGGCAAGCTTTGAACGCCTGCTGAACTCAAAGACGACAAATGTAAACATCAGCGTGGCAAACAAGCTAGTGTATGGCTACACAGTTGGAATAAGCTACTCATACCTGCACAACATAAGCGTAACAAACATCGGAAATGCTCCGCTCTTTAACCTTAGCCTGAGCATTGACCCGGCAACATCACACATAACAGACATTGTGCTATACTCTGGCTGCAACAGCACGCTCAATACCTCTGAGATTTGCAATGCAACATTCAACATAACCATACCAGGCTCAGGGTATGAGCCTGACACAGACTACTACATTGCCTGGAAGGCAAGCTGGAGGAACATTGACCAGAGTAATGGAGAGAAGTTCGAGTTCTCTACAGTAAGAATTGTCGGCACATCAAACATGACTGCAACGCCTCAGCTTATAAACATAACCTCAAACCTATCGCAGAACCATACAACTGTGGTCAAGATAACAAACAATGGAAACACAGAGCTTGACAATCTCAGGCTAGCATACGCCTACGACGCAACAATGCCTGAATCATGGCTAATACTTAGAAGCAACCACAGCAATTGGGATTCACAGCAGATGCTATGGACAAGCCTTGCTGCAAGCACAATTGCAAACCTCAACATAACAGTTGACGTGCTCAACTTCACGCCAGGCATATACTTCGGCACGTACAACATAACATGCGATCAGGGCTTAATAATTCAGATAAACATCTCGGTTTTAGTTGCACCAAACCTGAGTGTTTTAGATGTTCTTTCAATCTCGCTGCCACATAACATCAACTACAGCTCAACCATTGTCTTGAACTCAACAGGAAACTCGCCAGTGCAAAACATCACTGCAAACTTCACAAACCTTACAATGCCCCTTGCATGGTTTGACTATGAGAGGAATGTAACTGAAATTGAGGAGAACAACTACCACGGGTTAATATATAACATCTCAGTGCCCTACATGCAGGACCCAGGAAACTATAATGGGACGCTGAATATAACAACTGCAAACTCTGGAAACCAGACCATTGTTATTAACCTGACTATACTTGCAAACCGTTCCTGGATATTTAGCCCAACATACAACACAACAGTGAACTTCTCAATTGCCCAGGCAGGGGTGTTTGCAAACATAACTGTTGTTAACCTTGGAAACGATTTCATAAACTTCAGCATTGCCTATGACAGCTCAGGGGATACAAACTACAAGGCATTCCCGCCAGGGGGAACTGGATTGTTTGAAGAGAACTATCTCGGTTATAACCCGACATACCTGCAGGTGTACAAGAACTCAAATGCCTCGATTGTGCTTTATCATAAGGGCTGGACAAGCCCGCAGAACAACGTTGGCGTAAAGGTGACAATCACAAACTACTCTGCAGACCCGCAACAGGCAATTGCCTACGCATTCTTCAACATCGTCAACACCCCGCCAAACATAACAGACATACTTATCATACAGAATGGATCAAGTCTTGAAGGATTTGGCGAGCTTGGAAAGAATGTAACCATAAAGATCGCAGTTGAAGATGACTCTGGAATAAACCTGAGCTCAATCTGGTTGAACATAACATATCCGAATGGAGAAAACCTCAGCGTGCAGCCAGATACAACCAGCGAGTACAGGATGAGGCTGTCAAACTACATTGCCATGAACTTCACATATGTAATTCCAATAAATACAAGTGGGAACTACACTGCACTAGCCTATGTTAGGGACACAACAAGCCAGGAGTACCAACGCATAAAGGCATTCTACAGCGTAGATAGGACAACACTAAGCCCTGTAAGCACAGACCACATACGGGTTACAAACGTAATGTGGAGTACAGGCGTTAATGTGACAATTCCGATAAACACCACAAACTCTGGCTTAGTGTATGCATACCTCATCACTGCAACTGGCAGGCTTGGATCATGGACAGTCTATCCAACAGAGACAAGCAGCATTGCCCCAGGTGCAAAGGCTGTTATGAACGCTACACTATACATCCCTGCAGCAACCCTTGGCAACTACTATTTCATACCGAATGCAACCTGGACAAACCCTGACAGCACAGTAAACAGCACAACAGCAGATTGGGTGTTTATCGAGGTGCTTGCAAACCCTGATTTCTCGATAACAGCGGTTCAGGCAATAACAGTTGCTCATGGAAACACGACAAACCTGACAGTAACAATAACGGCAACAGGAAACACGAATGTGAGCTTTACAGCATACTCATCTGATGAGAGCAGTAACCTGAGCATAGTCTTTGCACCGTCTGGCGGTATTGTAATGGAGGGCCAGAGCAGGAATATAAATGCCTCGGTGACTGTTGCAAAGGGCGCTACATCTGGCTTGAGGAGCTTTATAGTTCATGTTGACGGCACGCAGTACAGCAGGACTTTAAACGTAAACGTCACTACGCCATTGAGCACTGCATGGAGCGTGAACAAGGAGAATGCGACAATAAATGGGGTTAGCAATATTGAAACTGTTGATAGGCAGATTATGCTTTATCACAACGGCACTGGAAATGCACAGCTTGTATTTGTGTTTAACCTGACCGGCAACATGACTGGGTTTGCAAACCTGTTAAATAAATCTGTAACACTGAATGCCCTGGAGAGCTTTGAGGTGCCGATAAACTTTACAGCCCCTGTCAACAACAACATCTACGTAGGGGCGCTGAGAATAAATGAGACAAACTACAACACATTCAAGGAAGTAAATGTAACATTCAACACATTCATAGCCAACTTGAACATAACAGACATAGCGCCCTCAACAGGCATAGTTGCAGGGCAGAGTTTAAATATAACGTACAACCTAACATTTGGAGCAGAGACCATAACAAATGCCACATACAATGTCTCTATAAGCGGGGTAGAGTGCAACCTGACAGTTTCAAACGGTTCTGTATTAGTGTGCAATGCCTCAAATGTAACAGACGGAAGAAACCACAACCTAACGCTAACTGCAATATACCCGAGCGAGCGGGGAAACATAACCCTGAGAGATAGCTACGAGGTAGGCTACCTTGATGTAACTCCGCCAAACATAAGCATGATAGCGGTATGGTATGCTGCAGCAGGCTACAACATAAGCTTCAACGCCACAGTAACAGATAATGTAGGCGTGTTAAATGTAACAGCTGTTGTTACATTCCCTGACAGAACAAACCAGACAAGGGGCTTCACATACTCAGATGGTGTGTACAAGTCATACTTCACTGCCACGCAAGGGGGCTATTATGACATAATA
Source organism: Candidatus Woesearchaeota archaeon CG08_land_8_20_14_0_20_47_9 (assembly GCA_002763335.1). GTDB lineage: Archaea > Nanobdellota > Nanobdellia > Woesearchaeales > CG1-02-47-18 > CG1-02-47-18. The sequence continues at coordinate 5,554 of PEYS01000004.1, forward strand.
GTATATGCAAATGACTCTGTAGGAAACACTGCATCGCTAAAATCAAGAACAGAGGGCTACCGCCTAAAGACCTTCACAGGGTATGCTGTTGACCTCAACAACCACTCAGTATATGTAAGATTTGTCATCAATGACACATTCTGGAACATAACAACAGAGGCAACGACTAACACAACAAATGGCTTCTACAACTTCACAGTCTGGGATAAGGTGCAGGACATGCTATTTGAACTTACAAACTTCACCATCAGCATGTACAGCGTGAACTTCTCAAACCTCTCAAGCACCGACTTCTTCAGGATAGACTCTGTATCACCCACTGACGTCAACCTCAATAGCCCTGTGAATGGCTTCTCAATAGACAGCTATTTGCCTTACGCATCGGGCATTGAATTCAGGTATGTTGAGGCAACAATCGGCTATAGCGAGGACTACCTGAAGGTATTTAAATGCCTAAACTGGACATTCGCAACAAGGGTCTGCCAGGTGAACTGGTGGGTGCAGGTGCCATTCAGCATCAACAAGATTACCAATAGGCTGTACTCGAACATCACTAGCTTTACCAGCGGTCAAATCTGCTACTTTGTTGCAGAGGAGGTGCCTCAGGACTATGCAGAGCTAACCCTGCCACAGGATGAGGTGGTTGCAACAATAAACCACGGGACAAAGCGGGAAGTGAACGTAACCATACAGTCAACTGGCACACTCCCAGTCACAAGCATAACAGTAAGCTGCATTTCTGGCGAGGTGTGCAGCAACTTCACAGTCACATCAGCTTCAATCTCGTCTCTTCCAGTTGGTGTTAGCGCGGATATTGGCATTAACGTAACTGTGCCCCTCGGCTTTAACCCAGGCGTATATGCAGGCACTCTGAGCATTGTAAGCTCAAACCAGAACCAGCAGCGCCAGATAACAGTTATAGTGCCTACAAACAGGAGTTGGCTAGTTGCTCCTGAATCATTCTCAATCACAACAGGCTCTGAAGCAATTGGAACAATAGGCACACTAAATATAACAAACGAGGGTAATGCCCAGGTAAATCTGACGCTGAATTACTCGTCAATTTATACTATAAACTCGACAGTAGGCATACAGAAGCAATCAACGCTTAGGCTTCCAGTAAACTACTATGCCCCGAGTAGCATAGGAAGCTACAGCTCAACCCTGAACATATCCTCATCTGACACCTCTAAGTATGTGAACCTCACACTAGCAGTAAACCAGAATGTCTCAATAATAAACATCTCGCAGACAGGGGAGCTTCAGGGCGGGGAAAGCCTCAGGATATACGCAACTGCAAGCTACATGAACACCTCAATCACATCAAACATAAACTGGGATGTCACAATATCAAATGTATCCTGCAGTGGTGTCGCCTCATCATACTCTGCAACAAACGCGGCGTGGATAATAACATGCTCAGCGCCAACACTCACAGCCCATGCAAACAACCTCACGCTTACAGCCTACTTCGTTGACTACAGCGCAATAGCATACGCAAGAAAGACAATCTACTACGTTGACATAACACCACCTGTGCTTGTAGGCTATACAGACAGGGCATTAGTAAATACTTTAACAAACATATTTGTAAATCTGTCTGATGAGACAAACATAAGCTCAGTCACTGCCACAATGCTGATGCCTAATTCAAGCACAGCCAGTTATGTGCTTCAGAGGTATCAAGGCAGCAACTTCACATTCTACTTCAATGACAGCTACGCTGATATTGGCGATTACAACATAACAATCACAGTCACTGATTATTACAGCAACACCCTTACAACAGACCAGTACTTTGAGGTCTACCGCATTGCAGTCTTCAGCGGCGATATAAAGCGTGCAAATGGCAACGGCGTTGCAGCCACCATAAACCTCTACAACTCCAGGACAAATGAGCGGGCAGCATCAGTCGCAACATCATCTGATGGCTCGTACAGCATCCCAATATACAACAGGACATATGATTTGGAAATCATCTTCTTTGACAACTACAGCCTATATGTAAAGAACCTCAATCTGCCATACCTCTATGACCCGATAGACCTTGACGAGGTGCCTTTGTATATGGCAGGCATAGCCAATTCAAGAAACCTTAGGGGGTTCGCTGCAAAGACAAACTTCACAGCAGAGGGCAATGTAAGCATGATCTATGACATGACAGGCCTCAACAGCATGTATGCAGTCTACCTCTACAAGTGCTCAGACTGGAACTACACTGCACAGAGGTGTAACTCAAGCTGGGAGAGGCTCACAAGCTACACCCAGGATGTTGGCAAGATAAGCGGAAGCATAGCCAGCTTCTCGGCTTATGTTGCATCAGAGCTGATATACGAGATACCCGCTGCGGTTTATCAGACCACCACCGTCTCAGCAGGCGGCGGAGGAGGCGGTGGTGGCGTAACAGGGGCTGCAGCAGGTGGAGGCGGGGCTACGATCATAAGAAGCGAGGTCAACCTCTCCGGCGTGTACGACATACTAAAGGGGCTTATGGGCCCGAAGGAGCTTAGGGAGCTAAAGGTTGACACCACAGAGATATCAAAGCGCATGTACCCTGGAGAGGCCTCATCTGCAAGAATCCTTATGAGGAGCACGTTCAGCAAAGACATAGAGGTCAGGGGAAATGTAAGCGGAAGGATCAAGGAATTTGTTTTCCTGGAAAACCCTGTATTTGACATTGCCTCTGGGGAAGAGAAGTTTATGAACCTCAAGATATTTGTGCCCGGCTACACAGAGCCAGGGCTTTACGATGGTTATGTGCACATAACAGCTGGTAACGAGAGCTTTGATGTGCCAGTAGATATACGCGTAATGCTTATTGAGGAGAAGCTTCTGGATGTGAAGGTGCAACCAATAGTTGACAAGATCAGTCCCGGCCAGACCCTGAGAATGCAGATTGACCTCTACAACCTGGGTAAGGAGAAAAGGGTTGACGTCCAGCTCAAGCTCGAGCTTGTAAGCCCCATAACAGATGAGATTATTATAACAAAGGAAGAAGCCATAGCTGTTGAAACAACAGTATCAGTCATAAAGAGCATGCAGATACCAAGGGATATAGAGCTCGGAAAGTACATAATAAGGGGGACGGCATACTACTCAAACAACAACCAGACAATGCGGGCAACATCCCTTGCTTACATTGAGGTAGTCAAGTACTGGTACGACTACACCATATTCGGGGTGAGGGTGGGGTATGTTGCCATAATACTCGTAAGCATACTCGTCACTGGAGTGCTGCTATACTACTGGTCATGGAGGCGAGCTCACAGGGCAAGGTACAGGTCACCTATCAGCCTGACAACCCTGCCACAGCCAAGCCCGAGGTCAGGGTTTATAGGGAAGATCGCTGAAACAGGTGTAAGGACGTTTGTAAACCTCGACAGCCTCACAACCCACACACTCGTTGCAGGAAGCACTGGCGGCGGAAAGTCGGTTGCAGCGCAGGTGGTTGTTGAAGAGGCGCTGAAGAAGAATATCGCTGTTCTAGTCTTTGACCCGACAGCGCAGTGGACAGGAATGCTGAGAAAATGCGTTGACAGGGCAATGCTCAGGAGATACCGATACTTTGACATGAACAGAAACCAGGCACAGGCATTCAACGGAAACGTCTTTATTGTAAAGGACGTTGTAAGGAGGATAGACATAAAGTCTTATATCGAGCCGGGCAAGATCAACATCTTTGCACTGAACTTCCTGAAACCAGAACACGTTGACTTCTTTGTGAGTGAGGTGATAAAACAGATATTTGAAAGCAATCCAGAGGAGTCGCCAAACCTCAAGATGATACTGGTCTTTGACGAGGTCCATAGGCTAATGCCGAAGTTCGGAGGCACAGGCAACGGCTTCCTGCAGATAGAGCGGGCATGTCGCGAATTCAGAAAGTGGGGAATTGGCTTGGTGCTTGCATCGCAAGTCCTCTCTGACTTTGTCGGCGAGATAAAGGCGAACATAGGCACAGAGATACAGTTCAGGACACGCTATGAGGCAGACCTTGAGCGCATCAAGATGAAGTACGGCGAGGCAGTACAGGAGTCTGTCATCAAATCAGCAACAGGAACTGGAATGATTGTTAACGCAGCCTATAACATCGGAAGGCCATACTTCATATCATTCAGGCCATTACTCCATAGCACAAAGCGCCTCTCAGATGCTGAGCTTGACCAGTATGACTCATTCAACAAGCGCCTCGCAGAGGTCAGGAGGAGCATTAACCAACTGGAACAATCAGGCGTCGAGGTCTTCGACCTAGAAATGGAGCTGAAGCTCGCCCTGAGTAAGCTGTCCATTGGGGCATTCAACATGGTCAGCATGTATTTGGATGGCCTAGAGCCAAGGCTGGATGCTGAATGGAAGAGGATTGGCAGAAGACCTGTAAAGAGCGAGGGGGATTACTACTCAGATGAGGAGCTCAGACTAATGCAGAGCCTTCCCAGGAAGAGCAAAACACAGGAAGCTGGGCTGCAGGAGGCAAGGAGAGAAGCCAAACGTAAAACTAAACAGGGAGCTAAAGAGAAGGCTGAGGCTACTCCAAAAGAAGGCAAGGCTGAGGAGGCAGAGGCTGCGCCAGTAAAGAGAAGAGAGAGGATCAACTGGACAAGGACAGAAGACGATAGAAGGAAAGGGGCAAAACCAAAAAAGGTTTATAAAGCAAGATCAAAAAGGAATAGAAGCGGTAAGAAAAATACAAGCAGGTCAAAAGCACGCGAGATGTGAGGTTTAAAGAGGTCAGAGCTTATGGCATTGTTCAGACGCAAAGATGTCCCCCCTGAGATAGGAGCAGAGGATGAGCTTGAGAAAGGAGTGGATGAGGGAGAAGATAGAGGGGAAGCTGAAGAGAACACCCCAAGGACAAGGGGCCGGGGCAAGGCAGGTAAAAGTACGGCCAGAGCCATGGCAACAGGCAGCAGGGGCATAGAGTCTGAATTCATGCATGAAAAGCTTGCCCTGCTTGACGACGCCAGGAAGAGCGTCAGTGAGAGACTAACGCATATAAGCGAACAGCTTGGAGAGATAAGATCCTCACTTGCAGAAAAAGAAAAGAAGATCAGCCAAGTAGAGGCGCTAGCAACAAAGGCTGCTGACCTTGTCTCAGAGGTGCAGCCTGAAAACCTAGCCATTGAAACCAAAAAGCTAGAGGGGAGGCTTGAAAAGCTTGGTGCAAAGATCAATGGCCAGAACGAGATTATCGCAGCCCTTAGGGATGAGCTAAGGGAGTTGAAAGGCTCCGTAGGCAAGTTCAGAGGCGTTGACGAGATACTGAGGCTGTCACGCGACGTCAGATCAAACCTGGAAACCATGCTCAAGATACATGCAACAGTTGAGCAGCACTCAGACAGGGTCGAGGGCATGTTCATAGAGATGCAGAAGAGAACATCTGAGCTCAACCAGCTGAAGGTAACCATTCAAGCAAGCGCAGGAGACCTGGATATGCTAAAGCGGGAGTTTTCTGCTGCAAGGGCGCGCATGATGGACGCAGCCACAAAGAAGGAGCTCTCAAACATGATTGAATCAATATCAGAGACAAAACAGGACGTGATCAACAAGATAGGCGAGGCAGATGCCAAGCTCAAAGAGCTATCAGGGTTTTCCTCACACACAACAGAGGTAGAGGAGGAGATAAACAGCCTGTCAGGGGAACTCAGCGATGGGCTGTCAAAGCTATCCACCATAATAGCGACAGTATCTGAGCTAACCAAGGAGATGGACTCAATAAGATCAGCAGTAATAAACATTGCAAAGAGCAGCGAGGCAAATAACGAATTCATGAGCAGGATTATGAATGAGATTCATAGATTGCAGGAAGAAACAAAGATGGATGCCAGAAGTGAGGGCAAGCCTTCTTAACATCTATCCCTTCTTAACATCTATCAATAGCCAAGTCATAAGGCAGTGCGATCTGAACTCTTCCCCTTTTTTCCTGAACTGCAAGATTAACCAGATACCCTCTCCTGCTGTTGTAGATTCGCTGAAACACCTCAATTCCAATGAAATCCTCGCTTTTCAACTTTGACTTACATTTAACCTCTACCGGGATCTGTTTTTGGAGGGTGTCAATGACTATATCTACCTCGTGCCTGTTTTTATCCTGCCAGAATTTGATATTCTCAGGTTTCACCCCACACTTTACCAGTTCAGAGATAACATAGCCTTCAAATAAGAATCCTTTATCTGCCCTCAAATCCAGTTCATTAAAATTATTTATAAAGTAATTTCTAACTCCATTGTCTAAGAAGTACAGCTTAGGTATCTTTACAAGCTCCTTATTTTTATTGGTAAAGAAAGGTCTTAGAATGGCAAGCAGGTATGTTTCTTTGAGAATTTCAATGTAACTTACTACCTGTTGATAGTCTAACGAACTAATCTGGCTAAGCTCAGCATATTGGATCTTCTGCCCATTATTTATTGCCAGATATTCAATTAACCTCTTTGCATTAAGAACCTTTTCGACCTTTAAATATTCTATAAGATCTTTTTTAACATAGAGATCAAAGATACTCTCCAACACCTGAGCTTTCTTTTTATTAGTGTCCTGCAACACGACCTCAGGGTAACCCCCGAAAACCATAAATTCTTTTAGATAAGAATATAATCGTGAAGTTACTTTCAAGAGATTTTCACCAGAGAGTTTCTTAATATGGCTAAGCTGTTTCAGTGCTTCTTTATCATCTTTAAACCACAGGAACTCCTCAAAATCCAGTGGATGGAGTCTGTATATCCTTTTTCTCCCTGCAAGGGATTCTTGTATTTGCTCTTTAATCTTTAATGAAGATGACCCTGAGGCATAAATTTTTACATTGTCAAGATTGTCATAAACATTCTTCATAATCATTGGCAGATCATTATGCCTTTGAAATTCGTCCAAGAAGAGGTAAAAGAAACTCTTATTCTTTTCTCTATATCCATTTAAGAACAGGGTGTTTTTTAGGTTCTCGAAAGAGCTTATTTTCTCAAAGTTGCTGAATACATCCAAGTCTAGAAAAAGACCATCATTGCCCTTACAGAGTCTCTCATAAAGAGCCTTTAAGAGGGTTGTTTTACCAACCTGCCTTGCACCTAAGATTATAGTGATCTTCTTATTAACAGATTCTTTTAATAGTCCTCTAGAAATTTTGCGCCTTTTCATCTCCTCTAAAACCTCACTCTCTTTATTTTTGGATTAATCTGAAATTATAACTTATCTAATTTTAGATTGAACCTGTATATAAAGCTTTTGTTTTCTCATGGCCGAAGGGAATCTGCTTGCTCTGAGCACACCGATGGAATGGCTTCATCTCAAGGTTCGCAATAACTTTATATACAAACTGATGCTATGGCGTGAATTAAAAGAGGGGTAAGGGATTGAGGCTGCATATATGGTTATTTTTTGTAACAGTTTTCTTAGCCTTTACGCTGCTAGCTGTAGGAGCCTTAGCCCTAAACCTTACACTGCAGCCAGGCTCTGAGGGCATTGACAGCGAGATCAGGAACAACACCCCTGATACAAACTACGGTTCAGGGGCATCAATCTTTGTCGGCATGACTGCCTCAGAGGAGCTGAGGAGGGGGCTGCTATGGTTCAACCTGTCAAGCATACCTCCTGGGGCATTGATATTCAACACCACCCTGAGGTTTTATGCTACCTTCAGCTCAAACAGCACAACGAACATAACAATAAGGGCTTATTCTGTCCTCAACACGTGGAATGAGTCAAGTGTAACTTGGAACAACCGCACATCAGAAAGCTGGACTGCAAGAGGAGGGGATTTTAACAGCTCAGCTCTAAGCTCTGTAAATGTAACGAATCTTGGCTACTATGAGATTGGCTTAACCGCTATTTCACGGCCTTGGCTGGTGAACAACTCAGGGCTGATGCTTAAAACAGATGAGCTAGCACCAAACTTTTACATCATAGTTGCCTCCTCAGACTACGCTACTGCTGCTAACAGGCCCTGGCTCAATGTAAACTACAGCCTTAATGAGCCGCCGAACATAACAGGCTTTAATGACAGCTCCCAGTTCGTGCGGGCAGATACGGGAGGCCAGCTCACATTCAGCATAAACTGGAGCGACGACCAGGCAACCAGTGCCCATATCTACGTCTGCAATGAGACTGCCAACATATCAGGATGCCCTGACCTAACATACTGTACTGTAAACACCTCAAGTAGAAGTGCGGGGTGCAGCTACACAGTAAACAGCTCTGACAACCAGAGCACGCACTACTTCATAGCAGTATGCGACGACTACAACTGCTCCCTTGCAGAGAACACATTCTACGTCAACCATGCCCCGAATGTAACTGTGATACAGCCTAACGGGGGCGAGATCGTCAATCAGAGCCTCGGAAATTACACTGTGCTCTTCAACATATCTGACAGCGACGGCGACAACCTGACTGTCAGCATATACTACTCCTCATCCCCTGGAACAAAAGAGCACTTTGTTGACTCAATGCCTAACCAGTCATGCACAGAATGCAGCTACAGCTGGAACACAACCAACATCGGAGGATGGTATTACCTTGACATCGAGGTTAATGATGGGGGCTTAACAGCCATAGATTCAAGCAACAGCAGCTTCAGGATTGCGAGCATAACAGACTTCGATGCCCCTAGCATATACAACCTGAGCATCACAAGCGACCTTGTATCAGGGGCAAGTGCAACAATAAGGGCGGTTGTAAATGACAGCTCTTCAATAAGCAAGGCTTGGTGCACTGTCAATGCAGGCGGAGTATTCACAAATCATACGATGAGCGGCTTTATGTCTGGCTTCAACGTTACTATAGAAGCTGGAGCAGTAGGAACGTACTACTTCAAGGTGTCTGCAAATGACAGCTTCGGGAACTTCAACGCAACTGAATGGCAGGGCTTTCAGGTTGCAAAGCCGAATGCAAGCATCTCCTACATCAACGCATCTAACGCAACCCGCTTCGGCATCACAAACTTCATCGTTCACCTGAATGCCTCAAGTGAGATAAAGAGGGCATACCTCTACGCCTATTCTGACCTGGCATTCATATTCGTTGGCCACTCGCAGAACAGGAGCCTGGGCAATGTATCAGGAATCTCCAACTACAGCTGGTATGCTGTAGTGCCCCCCATACTCGGGGAGAGAAACATAAGCGTCATGCTCGGAGACTCTTACGGCAACACCTGGGTTTCTGATAACTACTCATTCACCATAACAGAGCCCCAAGGAGGCAGTGCATTCGGTATAGACAGCTACCAACTCTACATTGACGGCTACAAGGAGGTGGTTATAGGCGAAAACTACCTTGTAAGGGCATACATCACAAACTATTCAGGTTACATTAACCCTAACAACATAAATGTAACCCTGAGGGACCCGATAGGCAACCTGCTGACAGGGCTTACACTAACACAGCAGTCAACAGGAATATACAACCTCTCCTACACAACAGGCCCTGGTCTTACTCAAGGACAGTGGGAGACCATAATACAGGCCAATATCAGCAATCAGACACTATCCAAAAGCCAGTTCTGGAAGCTTATCGGCGGGCCATTTGACGTGCGCAGCTTCACTGTAGATGACAATATTGTAAATAACCTTGCAGTGAGCTTTGTAATAGAGAACACAGGCTACCAGAGCCAGGACATAACCCTTGTATGGAACCTGACAATGACTGACGGAACCCAGCTTCATAGCGGGGCTGAGACAACATCAGTAGGCGCAGTCTCTGAGAAGCCCTATACAGTACACCCGATAACGAGCTATGTCGGCGACGTCAGATTAACAGTGATCGGATATTACAGCGGCGGGGAGAGGGCAGGGGGCTATGTTGAATTCGCAACCGAGCAAGCTGAGGAGCCAACGCCCACACCACCTGCACCAACACCCACAGGAGGCGGCGGCGCAGGCCCGTCAGCAGCCCCGAATGTAACAAAGCCAGCTGAAGAAAGGGTTGTCAGCATAGGGGTCTTATCGTATAGCGATCATATCATTGCTGCGCAGTCAATGCTCACAAGGGGCTACATAACCCTCTACAACAAGGGGAGCGCTGCTGTAAGGGCAAGGGTCAGCCTTACACTGGACAACTACGCAGTATGGCCAGAAGAGGTAAGTATCCCGCCTAATGAGGCCGCAAGCCTCTCATTCAACATAACTGCCCCGGAGCTTGCAGGCAATTATTCATTCAAATACATCATATTTGCTGACGGTGAGAAGGTGCTTGAGAAGGGCGCCTTACTAGAGGTCTTGCCCCCTAAACCTTACCTGCTGATGAGAATAGAGATGCAGAAATCAACCCTGGAATATCTGCGCAACCTTGTGGGCATGCAGCCAGGGCTTGCAGACCTCAACATAGTCCTTGACATCATAGAGCGAAAGATCAAAAGAGCAGAGGAGCTGATCGGGTCTGGCAAGGATGAGCTTGCTGAAGAGGTTGTGGACTCGAATGAGGCATACATAAACGACGCCCTTGATGCGATAGCATCATTCAAGATAGCCTCGCTGCAGATGCCAAAGGCAGTGCCAGTCATCCCCTACATAACAATCACCACAATCATCGTGCTCATCACAGCCTTTATCCTGCTTGTGTTGCTGCTGCTTACTCTCAGAAGAAGGAAGAAAGAAGGCAGCAGAGGTGAAGAGGAGGTAACAAGGAGACGCATCATCAGGCGCTCACCACAGATAAGGCAGATAAGTGAGGCAAGGATACAGCCCCCCCAGATGGTTGATATACCTGACCTCAACAGTCCGGATTTTGAGGCGAGGATGAAGCAGACCCTTAAAGATATTGAAGCGATAAGAAGCAGGCTGAAGAAGAGGAGAGAGAGGTGAGAAGCCAGAGGTCAGTCATCAGTCCTGAGCTACGAGCTCCGAGTCATGAGAAACGTCAGACTCGAGCTTTGAGAGCAACTCTCGCAACTCTCAAGACTCAGGACTGAAGACTCAAAGCTGGATTACTTCCCTTCCTTCTTCCAATTATAAGAACGCAGTCTGCTGCTCCTCCCAAAGCCACATGATGAGCAGGTCTTCTGTCTAATGTGATACGTTATCTTCCCACATCTCCTGCAGGCAATCCTGTTCTTCTTAGAGGACTTCTTGCCCATTGCTACAGAGCCCTTTGTCATCCCATCACCCTAGAAAGTCTTGCTTTAGCACTACTCTGGCGAGATAAGGGTTATCGTATCCCCCCTGATAAAGAGGGCCCCCATCTTTCTCCTGGTCTCGCCGTTAACAACCTCTTCAGCATCGTTAAGAGAAACATTCACATGAATGTCAAACGCCTTGAGCTTGCCTACAAACTGCTTGCCACTCTTTAGCTCAACGATAACGCGCTTGTTGCGCGCAGCATTAAGCGTATCTAAAGGTCTTGCATTCTCAGTCATGAAACCACCTTGCTTGTTTAATAACATAAAAACACTTGAGAGGATGTAATGACTATATTTAAAGGTTTTTGTTTGTGACGGAAAACTTTGAATACACTCGGCTTCGCCTTTAAAGGCTCGCCTCGGTATTCGAAGTTTTCAAGGTTAGGGCTGTGATTTCAGATTTTGGTTGCCCAATAGGGGCTTGCTTGCTTTATTAGTACATCAATAACCTTAACCAACATAATCCCTAACCTGCCCATTAATTTCGGTAATTAACTTCTGCTCTACATATGTCATGTCCTTTGACAACATATGCACAATAATTCCCGGTTTTAAAGTCATCAGACAGTATACCTATCTCCCACCAAAAAGCAGGATTCTGTAAGTCCGTTGTGCCCACGGTCTCAGCATAGAAGAATTCTTTTTTCTGTCCATCAACCTCAACTATAAAGCTGTCTCTTCCTCTGAAAAAATCTGATAGTTCAGGGCTGCAAAGGCCTATTGCAATATGACTATTAGAGCTTTTTTTATTTGATAGAAGGTATATTAATCCTGCTTCGATATCAAACCTTCTACCCCATTCTCTCATCTGATACTTCACTGCATCCATCAGGGATGCGGTTAAGATAACAAGATCTTCACAATTACCTGTTTTCTTAACAAGAGTCTCAAGAGAAGATTGCGTATAGAAGTTTTCTCCATCCAGAACACTAAGGAAATTACAATGAACAAAATCAATCACACGTTGTGCAGCATCAATTGGCGTATAGCAGTCATTAACTAAATTTTCTGCCACATTGCAAACTATTTCGTCCTTTCCAGTTATAAAGTTCAGTAGTTGAGGTATATAATCGTATACAAAATCCTCTGGATTTATATATATTCTCCCAGGGTCTTGGCATTTGTATATCTTCTCTCGGAATACTTCAAATCTCTTCTTAGAATCCTCAACATCCTCTGGCCTAATCAAGATAGGAAACTCATCTCCATAGCGAGTTCTTTTAAAGAGTTTGAGATAATCTAAATCATCTGCTGAGTTTAATACAAGCATCGTGGTTCTACCGCCTCCTGTAGCTGCTGCAATCTGTGGCAGAAGCGGAAACATGCTACCGAGAAGAAAGATAGCAGAATTACGAAGAAGGTTCCGCCAATCCTCATCTACTTCATTTCCACCAAGGAGCCGGACTTCTATCCATCTTCTAAGGCGACCTAATAAAGAAGAGAGTCCATGCCCTTGCGCAGTTACTTCCTCTATTCTATGCTCTAATGGTTTTGCCATTTCAATTCCATTCCATTCCAAATTCTTGCGGATCAGTATCCTCTTGTCTGGTTCTCACTTGTGTTTTTGAAAACTTTGAATAACCTCCCCTGAATGGAGGTATTCAAAGTTTTCTGACATCGTATGTCGTCGGAAAACCCCCGACACCACCTACATCAGAGGGCTTTGAATAAACCCCGTAGGGGGTTATTCAAAGCCCTCTTTTTTATAAATACGAGACTTCTTTATAAACCTTACGCTGGTTTACCACTCATGAGTAGCATCTGTGCTTAACAACCTTTATAAACCCCTTCCATCCACACACAACGCCATGCCAAGACGCAGATCAATTATAGGCATTATCCTCTCAAAGCTACTTGGCCTGGTTGTGTTTCTGGTTATCCTGCTGGTTGTGAATATGCTTGCATTCTTTATCGGCAACCCTGCGTTTATCCGGGCTGTGCAGCTTGTAAACATGAACATCTGGCTGCTGATCAGCATATCAATCATCCTCTTTGTAGGCGAACTCTTTGGCGTGCTGCTCTTTCCGTTCAACCTGCCTGCACCCCTGTTTAATGCCCTTGGAGCAGTCTTCCTGCTGAGATTCATCTACAGGGTCTTTGAATTTATCGAATCAATCACAATGGAGGGCATCTTCTCTCTCTTTAAGTGGTTCTCGTTCTTAATCTATCCCCTGGTTTTTATCATCGTACTTGTTGGAGGGTATGTCGGGATCTTTGCACGTGCCCTGAGGCAGGGGAGAGAACAGGAAGGGCCACATAAGCCCAGGACAGCCAGGAAAAGGAAGGAGAGGCATAGCAAAGACGAATGAGTAAGAACATAGCTCGTCCTCCTTAAAATCATACAAGACGCTTCTGAGGTTCTTCTTGACAAACATTTTAAAAGTCTCAAAGCTACCCTGGCTGCAGATGAACCACCGACGCAACACAGTCATCGGCCTTGACCCCGGAACAACAACCGGGTATGCTGTTCTTGATCTCAGGGGCAGGCTGCTCAGGGTGGCTTCTTCAAGGAACCTTAGTCTGGGGGATTTAATAAAGCAGATTATCGCATTCGGTGATGTTCTTATTGTAGGCACTGACAAGGCAAGATGCCCTGGGATGGTGTCGCTGCTTGCATCAAGGCTTGGGGCGAGGATCGTCACCCCTGCCCATGACCTCAGCATAGCAGAGAAGAAAGAGATTGCAACCATGCCCTGCTCAAATGAGCATGAAGAGGATGCCTTGGCATCAGCATTATTCGCATTCCATGAATTCAGGCCTCTACTCACTAGGATAGACCGCGTGCTCAGAAAGGCTGGGGAGGAGGAGTATGCTGAAAGGGTAAAGAGGAGCGTTGTGCTTAGGCAGAGCGTGAACATAACTGACGCCATTAAGGCTGTTGAAATTGGGGGGAGTGTTGACAGAGAAGATACGCCCAGGAAGAAAAAGAGACCAATGAAAACAGAGAGAGCATCTGTAAAAAAAGGGGAGATGCAAAGAGGACAGAGGGACAAAACAAGGTTAGCAGTAAAGCTCCTGAAACAACAGAACGCGAAGCTGAAGAAAAGGATCAGGGCTCTAAGGGGGCATAAAAACCGTCTTCTCAGGGCGCTGTCTGCGCAGCTTACAGACGAGAAGGCAAGGCAACTGATAGAGTTTAAGGATGCAAGGATAAGGAACCTATACTCGCGAGTAGAGGAGCAAGAGGCAGATGTGTCAAGACTAAGGGCTGAGAACTCAAGACTCAGAGGGCTTATCCTATCTCTGAACAGCAGGGTTATCGTAAAGAAGCTCCCGAACCTGGGGCTTGAGAGCCTTACAAGGTCAAAGGAGCTCAACATCAAGGAGGGATATCTCTATGTAAGGGATTGCAGCATCACCCACCCCAAGGTATTGGGGATGCTCTCAGGGGTAAAGGCCATCATCTACGAGGGAGGCAGACCAGGCATCGAGGGCATACCCCTAATAGAGGCCTCATCAGTAAAACTCCGGGAGTTTGAAGACTTTATGGTTGCAGATTCTGAAGAACTTGAGAAGGCAACACGCAGAGACATGCTGAAGAGGATTGTCGCGATGCATAGGAGTGAGAGGATTACCACACCGAAACATTAATCAACCCCTGTGTTTTCCCTCCTACTTGTGATCAACATGAACATACAACAGGTGATTGATAAAAACAGAAGAGCTCTGATGCACAGGCCCAATGTTGTAGGGGTAGGGATAGGCAAGAGGCGTGTTAACGGCAGACCGACAGACGAGGATGCAATTGTTGTGATGGTCTCAAAGAAGGAAGAGGGCACAGCAGGGCAGATCCCGCAAGCACTCGAGGGCATAGCGGTGGAGATCATCGAGGTCGGAAGGATAAAGGCGCAGGGGAGAAGGTAAAAATGAGCCTGTTCAGCATAAAGAGGAAATACTTGGCCAGCATGTTCTCAAAGGAGAACGTAATAGGAATGGGCATTGGGAAGAAGGTCAGCAGCAACAAGAGGACTGGTGAGGACTCAATTATTGTCCTGGTCTCAAGAAAAAAGCCGAGAGATCAGCTAAGCCCACATAGCCTTGTGCCTCAAACTGTTGACGGCGTTAAAACAGATGTGATTGAGGTCGGGGAGATTAAAGCGCTGCCAAAGCCGAAGATGACAGCAAAGAGCGCGGTAAACCACACCTCAAAGTGGAGGCCTGCAGTAGGGGGAATAAGCATCGGCCATAAGGACATAACAGCAGGCACACTTGGCAGCATTGTTTACAAGGATGTCCAATCGTCCGTACTTTGCAATGACTTTGTCAAACACATTGTCCACATCATCTTTGCTGGAAACATCCATCTTAAAACATGCAACGTCGCCACCAGTCGTACGCACCTCGTCCGCAACAAGCTCGCACTCGGCGAGATCAATGTCAGTAATAACCACCTTTGCCCCTTGCCCCGCAAGCGCCAACGCATGCGTCCTGCCCATTCCCCTTCT
>PEYS01000166.1 GCA_002763335.1 Candidatus Woesearchaeota archaeon CG08_land_8_20_14_0_20_47_9
ATGGATTTTGAACGCATTGTCTGTGCAGGGGGCCCTACTGGGGGCGTGCTTTTAAGAAGGGATGGCAAGCATGCTAAGCGCTTCGCCTTCCTGCAGTGCATTGGCTCAAGAGATGATAAATGCCACCCATACTGCTCTGTAACCTGCTGCATGAACAGCATAAAACTAGCCCTGCTTATAAAGGAGCATGAGCCAGAGGCAGAGGCGGTAATCTTTTACATTGACATCAGGGCACTTGGCAAGGGTTTCGAGGAGCTCTACACCAGGGCTCGTGAAGAGGGCATCCTGTTTATCAGGGGCAGGCCATCTGGCATAAAGGAGGGTGAGAATAAAAACCCGATTGTGATTGCTGAGAACACCCTGACAGGAGAGCTTATCGAGCACGAGGTAGACCTGGCTATCCTTGCTGTTGGCATGGTCGCTGCCACTAGCTCTAAGCATGTCTCAGAGATGCTCCACATCCCTCTTGACTCAAACGGATTCTTTATGGAGGCTCACCCAAAGCTCAAGCCAGTGGACAGCCCTGTAGGAGGCATATTCCTTGCAGGCTCTGGCGAGGCGCCAAGGGATATCAGCGACTCAGTAACCAGCGCAAGCGCTGCTGCCTCAAGGGCCGCTATCCCAATGCTCCAGAGGCACGTAACCATTGAGGGCATAACACCTGTTGTTGACCCAGCCAAGTGCAAGGCATGCGGCAAGTGCGCTGGAGTATGCCCATACCATGCCATCAGTATTAACAAAGAGAAGAGGATTGCAGAGGTCACAACTGCAAGCTGCCATGGCTGCGGCACATGCGTTGCAGAATGCCCTTTCAATGCCCTGCAGCAGAGGCATTTTACAGATGAGCAGATCATGGCACAGATTGAGGCTGCCCTTGCAGAGCACCCAGAGGATAAGGTGCTTACATTTGCATGCAACTGGTGCAGCTATGCCGGGGCAGATCTTGCTGGGGTTTCAAGATTCTATTACCCTACAAATATCCGCATTATCCGCGTCATGTGCTCTGGCAGGGTCTCTGAGAAGCTTGTGCTCCACGCATTTGACAAGGGTGCTAAGATAGTCTGGGTGACTGGCTGCCACCTCCCAAACGACTGCCATTACATTACAGGAAACCACTTTGCCAAGAAACGCATCGAGGCCCTGCAGAAGAGGCTGCCAGAGTTAAAAAACATTCCTTCAGAGCGTTTAAAACTCAACTGGATAAGCGCTGCCGAGGGCATTGTCTTTGCAGACTATGTCAAGAAGCTGGTAGGGGAGCTAGAGGAGATAACCTGAACAGTCTCGCATAGCGGCCCGCTATTAGAAGCGTACCTTTGTGCGGGCGAGCTTTTGACGCTGTCAGACGGCTC
>PEYS01000143.1 GCA_002763335.1 Candidatus Woesearchaeota archaeon CG08_land_8_20_14_0_20_47_9
GAAAATTGAGTCTAAAAATTCGCCGTGTCAAAGCGAGGGGCGTAAAGCCCCGACTTTTAAGTCGGGGATAGCCCCGAGCAGGCGAATTTTTTTTACGTGTGCATGTGGTATTCTACTTTCGTCAATAGTCACAAGGTATGGGCCGTCTGGTCCAGTGACAGTGATTTCTCCAGTATATTTATTAAGACTAACAGAGTGGATCCCCTTTGAAGGGTTCTTTTCATTCTCCTTTGTGAGGCCTATTACAATCTCCTCGATAAGACGCCTCTTGCCTTTTTTATAAGAAAATTTTGGTGGTTTGTAGTCCGTGGCAGAATCATATTTCTTAATAATCCCTTCTACAACCTTTGCTATCTCTTTTGCTCTAGGATCTTTTTTTGAGTTAGTAAGGGAGGTGTATTTACCTTCTTTTTTATTATTATATTTAGTTGCATCAGATCCTCTGGCAGCTGTATCCGATTCTCCTCCAACAATCTTTTCTAAGGAAAGGCCAGCGGTTACCATCACAACAGCCCCCACCATTAAAACAAAGCCAATAAAGAACTCTGTTGATGGAGGAACTTGCATAGAAGAAGGGACCCCAACCACGGCCCCTGTAATATCAACCCTTGAATCTGCCATGAAGAGGATCGCCATGGTAAGCAGTAAGAAGGCTATTGAGTGGGTTACCTCTTTTTTTGGCATGCTGTGGTTTAATTTGCTTCTGGTATTTATAGGTTTCTGAGGATGCAGCCGCCAAGCCAGCCCCAACCTCCGCTGCTAAAGAGGGCAGAGATCTTATTTATCAGAAAACCTTGAACACCAGAGCCGAGCTGCAAGCGAAGCCGAGTGTATTCAAGGTTTTCTGCTACTTCACCACCCTCCCGGTCTTCATGCTCCACATATAGAGGTCTAGCTCTGCCGGGAGCATGTTTAGGGTGCTTGCAAGGTTTTTAAAGCTCTGCTCAATCTCAAGGTAGTTCTTCCTGCTCATTGTCTTTGGCCGCTTGTCAATTATCCTGTATTGCTCCAGGAGGTTGAGAATATGCTTGTCCAGGATTGCCAGATTAAAATAGCCTGTATTTCGTAAAAAGTGGGATGCCTCTTTATAGCCTATGCCCTTGATGTTCCTGACAAGCCACTCCCGCTTGTCCTCCTGCGTTTTCAGGGCTTGCATTTTTATGTTGCCCTGTTCAAGTATGTCCTTTACAAGAATATCCTTAATGTTCCTGAACCTGGTTGCAAGGAATATAAAGTGCGCTCGCCTGTTGTAGAATCTATATCGTGCATCCCTGAGGCGCTTGGCAAGCTCTGCTTCAGATGAGCAGCCTGTGAAGCCTGCATACCCAAGCTCCCTCTGCACCCGCAGCCCTAGCTCTGCAGATGTGTTTGCAGTGAGGATGCAGAAGCATAGCTCGCAGAACCAGGCATCGTTGCCCTTATCGTGTCGCACCTTGAAGGAGGCGAGCTTTTTGTCTACTTGCTT
>PEYS01000118.1 GCA_002763335.1 Candidatus Woesearchaeota archaeon CG08_land_8_20_14_0_20_47_9
ATAAAATCTGTCAAGAAATTATATTTCAATCTTTTTGGTAAGAAGATTCTTGAGGTTGATGAGTCTTTTGAATATTATCAGACAAAAGTAGAAAAATTAACACGAGAATTGGCAGAAGCTCAAAAGCGACTTGAAGAAAGTGAAGCTAAAAGCGAAGAAAGAAAACAATTATTGGAACTTGCAAAGAAAGAGATAGGCAATTTAGAAACTTACAAAACCATTTTCCAAGAATTTCAGAATTTAATTGAACAGAGCAACAAAGATAATACAGGTAAAGAGGAAGAAATAAAGAATAAGATTAAAGATACTCACTGGCTTTTAGGTTTAGAGTGTCATGTAGAAGCAAAGAACAAGAACATAGACACACAAACTCAAATAGATTTGCATATTATGACAAGATTTGGACATCATAGAATTTTTGAAGTTAAAAGCCCAAATGTTAAGCCATTTTCACGAAAAGATGAAGATAAAAAAAGAAGATTTATAATTTCTCCAGAATTGGCTGACGGTCTAAGTGAGCTAATAACTTATATGAGAAGAACTGATGTAACGAAAATCTGCTGCTCGGGGCTATCCCCGACTTAAAAGTCGGGGCTTTACGCCCCTCGCTTCGAAACGCAGATTTTCGGACTCAAAAGTTCTCGCCCTAAAGGGCGGGGCTATACCCACGAACTTTTGAGTGTATAGTGCTTCCAAGATGGAAGGTACATATGGTATTCAAAAAGCATCTGGAGTTATCGTAATAGGTTATAATTTAGAAGACGCGGAAAAAGAGATGGTAACAGAACTTAACTTTCATTTAAGACCACACATTCAAATTATTACTTTTAATGAATTGATAGAAAACATAAAACAAGAATTAGAAGTTATTGGAAGTATAAAATAAGACGCCCTCTCGTTTTACGTTAGTAGTTGGTTCCCTCCCCAGTCGTTCGTCGTTAAAATTGTCCCCCTTCTGAAGATTTCACTTTGTGAAATCACCAATTGTTAGCTGTCCTTTCAAGTGGGTAGGACAGCCATAAATATCGTATTCAAAGACATCTTTACCTTGCTGTTCTTGAATGTATCTCTTAACTTGCTCTTGAGAAACATGACCAGCAGAGCCGCAGTAATAACCTCTTGCCCAAAGATTGTCAAATCCTTTGCCGAAGTGCTGTTTATATCCAAGATACTTTAAATCTGGAAAGCATCGTCTTAATTGTATGCTTGTATTTCCTTTTAGCTTGTGGATTATCTTGAAAGGCGTTACTGTCGGCTTTGCACCTACGAATAAATGCAAGTGGTCAGGCATAATCTCTAATGCCAGATTGCTAATGCTCATCTCTTGGCATTGCCCTTCAATAATTGCTTTCAGGACTTCAACAACTTTTCCAGTCAATATTGGTTTCCTGTATTTTGGAATCCAGATAATGTGGTAATTGATATTGTATTTGCAATGGTGAGATGTTCTCACAGTTGCAATTTTACTCTCAATCTTGTGCACTTCTGGATTAAAGTGCGTATATAGTTTTTTAGTCATAGCGACCACCTCATGCTGAAGGTGGTTGCTTGTATCGTTAGGGGGTTCTCGTTTAGCGAACCATACATTAAACTTTTAGCTGATAAGCAACCTCTGCAAGAGGGAAAAGTTTAAGTTAAATGGTTTGCGTGAGAAACCCCTAGCTTTAGCTGGATTTATTTTGGGAGTATATCATGTAGCTTTTTTATGTAGCCTTTGTCTTGCAGGTATTCTTCTTTGAAGAATATCTGCACTAAGTCGAATCCGTTGTTGATTGCTAACCTACAGGCTTTTAATGCATCATAACCATGATTTTTTGCAATTGTCGTTGCTACGCCGGCAAGCATTTTGCTTCAATCTCATCCCACATTTTTTAAAATTGACACAACCTAAATCAGAGGGCTTTGAACACTGAGCCGAGCCGCAGGCGAAGGCGAATGTGTTCAAAGCCCTCTCTTCATATACGCCCCACATTTCCTATATCCGAGCTTCTTCCTATAGTACTCCCTCGCACCAATCCCTGATATGACGAGCATGCTTCTTGCATCAAGCTCCTCGCGTGCAATCCTCTCTGCCTCTCTAACAAGTGCCATTCCGAGACCCTGGTGCTGGGCGCTTGAGCTGCTCCTCGCCCCAATAGGCAGGGCTTCAGAGTAGACGTGGAGCTCCCTTATGCCTGCACTCCCCCTTTTTATCTCAGGCCTAAATGGCCTGGCAGGGAGCCTGAGCCTGCAGAATCCGAAGAGCCTGTCCTTATACTCTGCTGAGATGAAGTACTCGACAGAGCCGCTTGCCTCATACTTATCAGCCCTAACCTTAGCATCGTCGATGCTCACCACTTCTCCAGGCCTGGGCTGCCTGCACCTTATGCACCTACACTTGATGCCTTTTTCTCGCATCAGGCTAGCTACGTGCTGCCTCAGGTTTGTCATGTCTACGCCAGCCTCAGTGCATTTTGTTGGGATGTCGCGCTGTATCCTCATTATCCTGCAATACTCGGGGATGCGCTCCTTTAGCGAGCATATCAGTTCTGCAGCCTCTGATGTCGTTAGCGGCTTATACCACCCTTTCCTCCACATATCGTAGAGCCTTGTTCCACGCATCACCATGCAGGGGTATATCTTAAGGGCGTCTGGCCTAAAGTGATTGTCATCAAAGAGCTGCCTGAACATGGCCTTGTCCCTCTCAACATCTGAACCTGGAAGCCCTGGCATGATGTGGTATCCCACCTTGAGAAGGCTATCCTTCATAAGGGCTGTTGCATTAACTACATCATCAACAGAATGCCCCCTTCTGATTTTTTTAAGAACGTCATTGTGAAGGCTCTGCACCCCAAGCTCGACTCTCGTTGTTCCGAGGCGCAGCATCTGATTAATATGCTGTTCTCTACAGAAGTCAGGCCTCGTTTCAATGCACATGGCGACGCATCTAACCCTGGAATGCTTGTTCCTCCCCTGTTCAGCATTCAGCCTTGCGCGCCCCTTCATAGCTTTAAGCCTGCAGCTTATGCGCCTCACCCTTGCCCTATCCTGAAGGCTTCCAGGCAGGAGGAAGAATTCCTTGAAGCGTGAAATCCTGAGGTTTCCATCCCCTGCAATAAACCTGGTGCTGAAATCATTTAATGCCTTAAGGGAGAGTGCAACAAAGCGATCCTGATAACCTGGTCTTCTTGAAGGGAATGTTCCTCCCATGATGATAAGCTCTGCCTTGTTCACAGCATGCCCTGAAGCAGAGTACTGCTCAAGCCTTGAGAAGACCTGTAAATAGGGGTCGTAGTTACAGCGCGCAGCCCTCATTGCTGCAGGCTCTCTGCCTGTGTATGACTGTGGCACAGAGCCAAAGGCCGAGTCAGGGCCTCCAGGACAGTAGATGCACCTGCCATGCCTGCACCTTGCAGGGGAGGTCATCACTGCAACAGGGACTATGCCTGAGGCAGAACGTATAGGCTTTGTAACAAGCCTCACACTCTCAGAGGGTGTTGCGTGCATCATGATATCTATGTCAGTAGGTATTCTCTTGACACTGTATTTCTTGCATAGCCTGATCTTCAGCCTGTTAAGCTCCTCTTTAGTAAGTTGCTTCTCTGCTAGTTCCATTATTAGCTCTTGGAAGATACCCATAGAGGGCTTTGAACAACCTCGCTTAGCTCGGTTGTCAAAGCCCTCTAATGTCGTTTTCATCGTTCATGCCTTTTTCCTAGGTTTTTACATAGCTTTCGCTAGCTCCCTGCGTTTCAGCGTGACAAGCTGATACAAGTCAAATCGACGAGGAACAGGTACTTATGTTTTTCGATCCCGACGGAAATGAGATATGAGGGCTTTGAATACCTTGCGCAGCAAGGTATTCAAAGCCCTCAATTACAGTTTGACCACTCCTCCGTGCTCAACAAAGTTTTAATAATATGTATCGCAAAATCTAATACTGACTAAAAAGGGGTTTAATGAAATGGGCTTATTCAGCTTATTTGGAAGGAGGAAATCAGAGGGGCCTTCTTTAAAAGAGGGTGTTGCCAGCGCCCCAAAACCAGCTAAACTAGCAGAGGACGCCTACTCAGACCTCCCTAACCTCTCTGATATGACAGCTGGCCATGACCTTGCGCCATTACCAGAGCTAAGGGCAAGCAGTAACCTAGCCACCAGCCTGTTTAACCCTAACACGGACTTTGATACTATAAAGCCGATCAGGGGTAATACTGACATGGCTGCTTCGATACCAAAGTCCTTTGAGCAGCCTGCACCTACACCAAGGGCTGAGGCGCCAAGGCCAAAGCAAGATGCCCCTGAGGTATTGCATGAGTTGCCAAGGCCTGATGCGGCGGGAAAGAGGATTCCTGAAGAGATCCTGACTAAGAGGGAGGGTAAGCCAGGGGATGAGAAGAAGGCCATCTTTAGAGGGGCGATAGGTGCAATCAACATCCCCCGCAGAGGCAAGGGAGAAGGTCTGAAGCTAATATCCCCTATGCCAAAGGAGCCTGAAGGGGTAGGGCCTACAGCTCCCTTGTACAGGGCTGTCCGTGAGGGGGACAACCTATTCTTGGACATGGAAGGCTTCAAGTCGCTTAGGCAGGTAATGGACCAGATGACTGTTAATTTTGACAGCATAAGGCAGATGTTTAACAGGATGTCTGAGAACAGAGAGGATGCCGGCAGGGTGTATGAGAAGTGGAGGAAGTGCCTTGTGGGTATTGAGAGGCGGCTTGCATTCATTGATAAAGCAGTATTCTCACATGGAGGGGGAGGTAGATGACAAAGGGGTCTGCGCCGGTATTTGTTAAGCTCGAGAACTACAATGAAGTAATGAAGATCACTGAAAGCCTGAAGTCAAGGATCACAGAAGCCAAGGCTATTCTGGCCAAGGTGGATGCCATACTGTCTGAAGAGCAGAAGAATCTAGATAACTGGAAGACAGAACTTGACAGTGTGGAGAAGAAGGTGAATGCACTCTCTGATGCCCTGCTTAAGCCTGAGGCACAGTAGGTCATCATGAAAGCATTATGCTGAGTCGATACAGATGGGTAGAAAGGCTAAGGGTCGCATAGGCCGCATAATAAGGAAGGAAATAAGAAAGGGTGCTGAGGAGCATAGTAGTAGTTGCTTCTATATCAGCATCGCTGAACCTAATGATGTGAGGCGCAATATTCTCGAGACTGCCAGAATAGTGA
Source organism: Candidatus Woesearchaeota archaeon CG08_land_8_20_14_0_20_47_9 (assembly GCA_002763335.1). Lineage (GTDB taxonomy): Archaea > Nanobdellota > Nanobdellia > Woesearchaeales > CG1-02-47-18 > CG1-02-47-18. The sequence goes on from PEYS01000118.1 coordinate 5,160, forward strand.
TACGCTCCCTCAAGAACTACGGGGAGATTAACAGGATACAATCGAGGAAGGCTGAGGCTGTTTCAGAAGCGAAAAACAAGATGTCAGAGGTCTCCCACCTATTTCTGAAAGTCAAGGAGATGGTGCCTCAGGCTGAGCTACAGAGGCTTGAAAGGCCTCAGACTCCCCCTGCCCAGGGCCTAACCCAAGGCCTGAAAGGAGGGGTTCAGAATCCTATACTGCTGCCAGAAGGGGCGCTACAGAAGCCTGCTGCTTACAAGGGCGAGGCTGCAGGCAGACCAAAGAAGCCTGACCAGAAGCTTGACAGACTTGAGGCAGAGCTAGGAGAGATTGAGAAGAAGCTCCAGCGCATGGTCTAGTTGTCTATCTACCTGCCTTCTTCCCCGCCTTGCTTTCCTTGCCCTGTTTACCCCTGATAAAGAGATGAGGGCCCTCCTGCACTATGTCAACAGACTCCAGGTTGTTTATTACAATGTCCTTACCCGGCACCAGGAAGTAGACATCAAGCCCCTCAATAATCACCTTGTGTATCTCAAATTCCAGAAACTTGAAGGGCAGGTGTTCACTAAGGTGGGGGTTATTCTCATTGCAGAGGTTAACAAAACATAGGCATAACTCTGGGTTTGTATCATCCCTTGCCTTGCGATCCTTTTTCTTACCGAGTATAAGGCTCCTGCATTTGTATCTCATATTTAAAACCTCCCCCTGACAGTAATCAGTCCTCCTTAAGTTCCTCTTCTATCCTTATGAGCTGATTGTACTTTGCAGTCCTCTCACCCCTAGCAGGAGCCCCGAGCTTTATCTGCCCGCAGCTCAATGCTACAGAGAGGTCAGCTATAAAGCTATCCTCAGTCTCCCCGCTCCTGTGGCTTACCATGACCCGCCAGTTATTGCTGTACGCCAGCTTCGCAGCATCTATTGACTCAGTAAGTGTGCCGATCTGATTTAGCTTGAGGAGAAGCGCATTACATGATTTAAGCTTTAAAGCCTTCCTTATCCTTTTAACATTAGTGACGAGGAGGTCATCGCCGACAACCTGCAGCTTATCCCCCAGCTTGGCTGTAAACCCTGTGAAGCTATCAAAGTCATCCTGGTCAAAGGGGTCTTCCCACGAGATTATATCATATTTTTCTATCAGGCGCTCGTAATACCCTATTAGATCTGGGCCTGAATAGGTCTTCTCAAGCGCATACTTCTTTGTGCTGTTATCATAGAACTCTGATGCAGCAGAATCAACAGCAATCCTGACCCTAGCTTCGTGGCCTGCTTTTTTTATAGCCCCTGTTACAAGATCGAGAGCCTGCTCTGCATTGTTAAGCTGCGGTGTGAAGCCACCCTCATCACCCACATTAAGAGCAGAGACTCCGAAGCGCTCCTTCACAATGCCCTTGAGAGTTGAGTAGACCTCTGATGCCATGCGTGCAGACTCCCTGAATGAGCTGTCCTGGGGCACAATCATGAATTCCTGTATCTTCAGCCTTGAGCCAGCATGCCTCCCCCCGTTTATTATGTTGCAGAAGGGGGTTGGAAGCCTTAAAGCAGCACCTCCTATAAGATCGTTAAGATACTTGTATAGGCGTTTGCCTGATACCGAGGCTGCAAGCCTTGAAGACGCTATGCTTACTGCAAGTATCGCGTTTGCCCCGAGCTTTGACTTGTTATCAGTTCCGTCAAGCCTTATAAGGGCATGGTCAATCTCGCCTTGTTTTCTGCAGTCCATGCCAGCGAGTTTGGCTGCGATAGGGCCGTTTACATTCTCAACTGCCCTGAGCACGCCCTTGCCCAGAAACCTTGAACCACCGTCCCTTAATTCCAGGGCCTCGTAAGAGCCTGTTGATGCCCCGCTAGGCACTATTGCGCTTGCAGACTGCCCTGATGAGGATACTGTAGCCTCAACAGTAGGGTTCCCCCTTGAGTCAAGAACCTCTCTCGCTTTAATACCCCTTATAGCGTATTTTGCGTAGTCACTCATTCAAACACCTGCCCCCAAGCCCTGAGATGATCAGATTCATGTTTGCTTAAAAAGTTTTTGGAAAAAGCGGTAGATCCGATTATGGCATCATGCTAAGCTAGAGTTCTGAAGTTTACAGCCTTTACGATTGTTCTCTTTATTCGGAAAAATCCAGCCATCCATGGCGGCAGACGGCCATTTTGCTCAGCAAGGCTTCGCAAAATGTCCTGCTCGCCACCCTCGCGAGTTTACCGCCGAGCCTGCGCCATGGCTGGATTTTTCCCCTAAATATGCAGTTATAAACTTTACTTACTCAATTTTCGCCTGGGTTCAAAGCCATCTATTAATACTCAAAAGTTCGTGGGTATAGCCCCGCCCTTTAGGGCGAGAACTTTTGAGTCCGAAAATCTGCGTTTCGAAGCGAGGGGCGTAAAGC
>PEYS01000077.1 GCA_002763335.1 Candidatus Woesearchaeota archaeon CG08_land_8_20_14_0_20_47_9
ATTTGGTTCTCAATATACGAGCTTGAAAAACAATTACGGGCGGCGTTCAGAAGAAATGATTTGCTACCAAAAATAAACGGATATTAATGTCCTATACTATAGTTCTATTTTATGTTGCTGGAAAGATATTTATATGGGATTATTTTACAGACTTAGATAACTCTGCACTATACATAGCACTAGTAATTGCAGGCTTAATAATTATTGCAGACGCTATAGATAAAATACTAAATAAAAAGGGAGATTCAGAATGAAAGAAATTGCTATAAGTGGAGGTATAGGATCAGCAATAGCTGCACTCTTATTTATTACAGTGAATGTTTTTTTACCCTCAGGGTTATCCATTTTTTCTATAGCTAATAATCCTGAAGTTTTTTTAGGAAATCTTCCAACTCTTTTGATAATTGCAGTTGTATGTGAAATAATTGGAGTAATACTTGGATTTTTGATATCTTTCTTTACAGATTTGTTCAAATAAGTTTTCTCGCCTTGATTCTTGTTATTTATTTATCGCATTCGCTCATTGAATTGAACGCCCAAAAAATTACTCTGCAAACGCAGTTTTCCCCCACTTCATATGGGAAAAGAACATAACAGCGATTAACCGGTTAATTCGTTGTCGCCATGCTCGCTTTATTTCAAATTTCTTCCATGCGAAGATGCTAATTCCATACTCAAAAGTTCGTGGGTATAGCCCCGCCCTTTAGGGCGAGAACTTTTGAGTCCGAAAATCTGCGTTTCGAAGCGAGGGGCGTAAAGCCCCGACTTTTAAGTCGGGGATAGCCCCGAGCAGCAGATTTTCGTTACCTTATTATCCTAACAAACAGTGTTAAGTAGAATTTCCAACTACTCATCTAAAGGAAAAATCCAGCCATGGCGCAGGCGAGGCGGGGGATGCCCCATCCGGGGTGCCGAGTAGGACATTTTGCGCAGCAAAATGGCCGTCTGCCGCCATGGATGGCTGGATTTTTCCGAGAAATAGTATATACTTAACAGTTCGACTTAACAATTAGCAGTCAAGTATAACTACTCAAAAGTGATGTTGGTAGAAAGATTTAAATATACCTTGCGAGTTCATTCATTCTACTTCATGAGGCGCTTAAGATGACAGTAAATAAAGAACCTGGTACACAGGAAGACCTAGGAACTATGCTATATAGGACTATTCTTAACTTAAGGAAAGAGCAAGGAGCAAGTCACGACTGTCGTATTGAATGTATAGACCATGAAGGAGTAAAATATGATCCTGAAAATGTTGTTGAATCAGGTTTAGATGTGCATACTGATGGCAGATATAATATTAGAATACTTTTTATTGATAAAACTGGCAAACCTATTGAAGGAGGCGTTATAACAGTTTCACGAGATAAAAAGGAGGGAGTGGAAGAAATAATACATCAAGAGAGGGTAGAGGGTAAAGATAGAACTAGAAGCCTCAAAATAGAAGAAGGCAACGTGATAAAATTTTCAGAAACAGGAAGTACAGGCACTGAATATGGGGAGGGTGGCTGCCAACGTACTTGTTACCTCTCAGTATTCTCTCCACGTGAATATGTCATAAAAATGGTAACGAAGCTGTTCTCTCGTGATATAACCCCATACAAAGGCTAGGAAACACAACCAACTTCACCGAACTCCGCTAGCTCACCTAACCTTTTACTCGCAAATCCTGATCCCGTACATCTCATAGCATGAGTCCTGGTTGTCATCGCTGTCTGTTGTATCTTCATCCTCAGGGCTGCTGGTCTGGTATTCTCCAGAGTAAGGGTCATAGTACGATGCGTATGGGTCTGTGTATGTGCCCTGGCTGCTGTTGCTGTTGTCAGCAGTGTCAGTCTCCCCGTATTCGCCTGTCTCATACTCCCCATCATAAACTAAACGCATCCACCATCAGAAGCAGAGCAGATATTTCCCTCTTCGCACCTCTCCTTGAGTATCCATATGCCATCGCTGCAGAGCATAGTCTTATCGCTTCCTTCGCATCTAATCTTGCCCTCCTGGCATTCTGGCTCAAGGTAAAACTCAGCTATTGTCCAGTGGTTGCAGTCCCCATTGTCTATGCAGCCGCACTCCCAGCCCTTGCCTGAGGGGCTGCAGATGTATGCGATCAGGTAATTCTCACCACCCTTAAAATCACTGACATTCCTGATTATGCTGGCAGTTGCGTAATCCCT
>PEYS01000205.1:0-5970 GCA_002763335.1 Candidatus Woesearchaeota archaeon CG08_land_8_20_14_0_20_47_9
CTTCGCCTTTAAGGGCTCGCCTCGGTATTCAGAGTTTTCAATGTCAGAACTGCAGTTTTATAGGTTTAAGCCTTGATCGATGCCTAACGGGCAAAGGAGAACACGATGTTGATAACCACCAGAGACAGGAATAGCATGCTTATCAGCCCCCAGAGCCTCTGACCAGGCTTGCCTGGGAGTATGCAGCTTAGGAGGATCTGGAGCATCCTACCGCCATCAACAACCCCTAGGGGGGAGAGGTTAAACAAGCCGATACCCAGGTTAAGGACATAAAGCCAGTAGACGAGGCCGAGAAGCCATATAGCAAGGTTAGGAATAAACCATAATCTTGCGCGAGCGCTCTTTCTTATCTCGCTGCTCTGCTGAATGTAAACGCCGAGGTACCCTGCAGATTGGTTAGAAGGGTTTTCTGCAAGCGATACCTCATAGCTGCCGCGGTCAGTTCTTATGCCCACAATATCACCAGAGTGCTTGCCACTAAGTGCGCTTGTGAAGTTCTCAACAGACAATATGTCTGCGTTATCAACAGCCTTTATGATCTCGCCCTTACTCATGCCAGCCTTCTCAGCAGGGTAGGTTATGCTCTCATTCCCGTCAAACCCTGCTATGGCAACCCCGTTGAGATCAATAAAGGCATTTGAGATCGGGATAACTAAGAGGATGAAGACCCAGATAAGCAGGAAGCCGCATACGAGGTTAGAGAACGGGCCTGCGGCAAAGACTGCCAGCTGATCCTTCGGAGGGCGCTTTCTAAGCCCTTTTTCATCAGGCTCAACAAATGCAGCAGGTATTACTGGCAGGAGGAGTGATATGAATGCGAGCCCGCTTGACTTCACCCTAACACCTGCAAGCCTCGCCATAACCCCGTGGGAGAACTCGTGCACAGCTGCCAGAATAAAGATGGATATGATCCAGTAGATAAACGGAACATAAAGACCGCCCTTAACCTTAAAGGGGAGTACCAGCGCAACACCGGGCGCAGCTGTAGGGGTTGTGAGCAGGCTTACGATGTTATCAACAAGGAAATAGCAGATTAGAGCCATCCCCAGAAAGCCTGTGATTATGGCGAGGTAGCCTAGAATGCCGAGCAGCTTCCTGTAGCTTGCAGCCACCCTATTCATACTATTTAAGCCCAGCTGCGTGCGGTATATGACGATGTATATGAATGGGAAGAGTATCTTCTGAAGAGCCAGCTTTTTCCTGTTCTTATAGAGGATGGCTGACAGAATAAGGGTGAAGACAACAATCGCGATTATTTGAACACTCATCTTACCAAGCTTTTACTTCCTTCTGATTGCGCGAAGCGCATTACTGCCACACTTGCGGCAGCTAACCTTTCTTGAGATCACCTTCATGTTAGACGCCTTTATCTTACTCTTGCACCTCCTGCACACAAAGACATTGTGGAACAACCTCCTTTCTGCCTCGGGAAACTTAACCATTTCTAGCCACCTAGTCCTCAGACTCAGACTTGATCTGCTTCATAACCCTGTCGCCTAGTATCTGCCAATACAGGACAACACAGCCGGCTGTGCAGCCATCCTTAAGCTCAGGAGGTATTGCCAGATCAAAGGTCTCGTAAGTCTCTCTATCCATGATATTTGCAACATCACCGTGTATAGAAAGCACCTGCGCGTTTTTCTTCTCTATTATAGGCACCTCAACATTATCATGCCCAGGCATAACAATCACGCGCTTCTTCCCGTCAATTAGGCCAATGCCCTCGACCCTGACCTTTGCATGACCGTGCTTGCCTGGCCTCGAGACCTGAATGTTTGTTGCCTTACACGCAACATCATCCATTATTATGTAGCTCCCTTCCTTTATGCTGCTAGCGCTCACAATCTTTTTCATAGAACTACTCCTCTACCATCTCAATCTCAATATTCAGGCCCTCAGGAATCGGGACACGCATAACAAGCCTAAGAGTACGCTCATCTGAGCCCAGGTCAATCAGGCGCTTATGTATCCTCGTCTCAAAATGATCCCACGTGGCCTTTCCATTGCCGCAAGGGCTTTTTCTAGTGGTGATCCTCAGCCTCTTTGTGGGCAGGGGTATTGGGCCCCGCATCTCCACCCCGGTCTTCTCTACAATGTCCCTGATATAATCGCATGTTTGGTTTATGCTGTTTATATCTGTACTCGCCAGCTTTATCCGGGCTTTTTGCATTTCACATCACTGGTGTACCTTAGCGTCTGACACCATGATAAGGGGCTGATTTATCATGGACCTGCAAAGCACTGCGCTTAACCCTTCTTAACCAGGTCAATGCACATGCCTGCAGCTACAGTTGTGCCGCTGTCCCTTACTGCGAACCTGGCCAGCTGCGGGATCTCCTTGAATTTCTCAATCACAAGCGGTGTTGTCGGCTTAACCTGCACCACTGCAGCATCGCCCTTCTTTATGAAGTCAGGGTTCTCTGCCAGGATTTCCCCTGTTGCTGGGTTAAGCTTCTTCTTCAGGGCTGTTATCTGACATGCCACCTGCGCTGTGTGTATGTGGAAGACAGGCGTGTAGCCGACAGTGATAACAGTCGGGTGATTCAGAACAACTATCTGCGCTGTGAATTCTGAAGCAATCGTAGGCGGGTTGTCAACATGGCCTACAACGTCGCCCCTTGTTATGTCCTTCTTGTTTATGCCCCTCACATTAAAGCCAACATTATCACCTGGCTCCGCCTGCTGCAGGGCCTCGTGGTGCATCTCAATGCTCTTAACCTCGCCTGAGACACCCTTGCCTTCCCTTGCAGGCACAACAATGACCTTATCGCCAACCTTCATAACCCCTGTTTCAACCCTGCCAACTGCAACCACGCCTATACCCGTGATGTTGTAAACATCCTGGACAGGCAGCCTTAGTGGAAGCTGTGTCGGCTTCTCAGGCGGTGTAAGGGTGTCTATTGCCTCAAGGAGTGTTGGGCCGCTGAACCATGATAGCTTATCTGACTTCTTAGCTAGATTATCACCAGGGTATGATGCAATCGGTATAAACAACACCTTGTTTGGGTCGTAGCCTACGCTCTTGAGAAGGGTTGAGACCTCGCTCTTCACCTCCTCAAATCGCTGCTGGCTGTAACCCACCATATCCAGCTTGTTTATCGCAACAATCAGCTGCCCTATGCCCAGGGTCTTTGCCAGGAAGACGTGCTCCTTTGTCTGAGCCTGTACGCCATCCCCCTTGTTTCCAGAGACAACAAGCACAGCCGCATCAGCCTGAGATGCCCCTGTGATCATGTTCTTGATAAAGTCCCTATGACCCGGGGCGTCAATTATGGTGAAGTAGTACTTGCCTGTCTCAAACCTCTTGTGAGCCAGATCAATTGTAACACCCCTCTCCTGCTCCTCCTTAAGGTTGTCCATCACAAATGCGAACTCGAAGCCGTCCTTGCCTAGCTGCTTTGCCTTGTCCTTCAGCTTCCTCATAGCCTGCTCATCTATATTCTTTGTATCGTAGAGTAGCCTGCCGACTGTGGTTGATTTCCCGTGATCAACATGGCCGATGAAGACGAGGTTTACATGTACCTTCTCCTTACCCATTTTAATACCTCCAGGTCTTATTTTTAAGTAGTTATCTTCTGGTTTTTTGTTGAGGTATATAAATTTTGTGTTTGAATGCAAAGGCTCACCGAGGGATTCACCGAGGATCAGGGCCCTCAATAAGATGAAAACTTTGAACACACTCGGCTTCGCCTTTAAGGCTCGCCTCGGTGTTCAAAGTTTTCCACGTAAGAATTGCTATTTTTGGTGTTTATGTTTGATTAATGCCCTTGTCCTAAAAACCCACTTCAGGCGGATTTTTAGGATATCAATGGAGGGCGAGCTTATTTTTCGATTCCGACACAATGACGTTTGAGGGCTTTGAATAAACCTGCGGAGCAGGTTTATTCAAAGCCCTCAGATTATTATACTTAAGGCGATAACCCGGTAGCATGGCTGACCACTATGAGCCTGCTGAAGACTCCCTTATGCTTCTCAGGCATGTCAAGGACCATGCTCACGGCCTTGTGCTTGATATGGGCACTGGATCAGGAATACTTGCAGTTGAGGCTGCCAAGCATGCCAGGCTTGTCATAGCCGCTGACATAACCCTGGCAGCGGTTCGGGCCGCGGCTAAGGCTTCAAGGAAGGAGGGCTTAAACAACCTCCTGGCTGTGCATTCAGACCTCTTCAGCTTCATCAGGAAGAGAGGCATAAAGGAGAAGGCCCTGATCCTTGGAGCAGACCTGGCAGAGGGCTTTGACCTGATCATATTCAACCCCCCATACCTTCCCAATGATAAGAGGGCAGCTGACATTGCCATTGATGGCGGTCCTCATGGCCACGAGCTGATAAGGGGGTTTCTGCTTGAGGCATCTGACCACCTGAAGGAGGAGGGCAGGATTCTGCTTCTATTCAGCTCCCTTACAGGCAAGAGCAGGGTTGATCAGGCAGCTTATGATGCGATGCTCGAATTTGAGCTGCTTGAGGAGAAGCGCATCTTCTTTGAAAGCCTCTATGTTTACCTGATAAGAAAGTCTCAGCTCTTGGCTGAACTCCATAAAAGGGGAATAAGGGGCGTAAGGCTCCTTGCAAGGGGAAGGCACGGCACGGTCTTCTCAGGGCTTATGGGGAGAAAAACAGTTGCAATAAAGGTGGATGGGGCAGTAAGCTGCGCTCAGCGCGAGGCATACTGGCTTGGCATAATGAACAGGCATGGGCTTGCTCCAAGGCTGATAACAAGTAGCCAGGACTGTCCTGTCAGCTTCCTTGTCATGGAGCTTATCCAGGGCAAGCCTATCCTGGAGTTCCTGGCCAATTCAGATAAGGGAACATGCTGTAAGATAATACTCAGGATACTAAGGGCGCTTGCGCTTATGGACAGGCTGGGCATAAATAAGGAGGAGCTTCACCGCCCTGTAAAGCACATCATTATTAGGGGTCAAGGTGCCAGAGCTAGGCCTGTGCTAATAGACTTTGAGAGGTGCAGCAGGAGCAGCAAACCAAAAAACCTCAGGCAGTTCATACAGTTTCTCTGCTCAGCAAGGTTAAGGCATGTCCTTAATGGCAAGGGGATCACTGTATCTGCAGGGGATGTGAGGACGCTGAGGTCACTATGCATGTCCTACAAGTACTGTGACTGTGATAAGGCCTGCTCAGAGGCTCTGCAGGACATCATGTCAGGGATAAGGAGAATACTGAGCTGATAAGTGGTGCTTATAGTACCCCACTCTGTTAAATCACAACATTTATATACTCATATCGTTAAAGCCAATTCTGGGGGGTTGTATGGTAATCTTATTCGACCAGTTTAATATGCCTAAGGATGTCTATGGGATCATATTCGCTACAGAGCAGCAGGGCGTTGTGGCGAAGCTCCTCATTGACTACATGAAAACCAATAACAGCGAGATAGGGCGCACTGAGATGTCGCTCTTTGCAACGCAGCTTCATAATGGCGAGATTGTAACAACAATAGACCTTCCGCCCTATGCTGGCAGAAGGGTGAAGCTCTCATACAACAAGAGACAGTTTTACGACAGGATTGTAACCCCTATGAAGAGCATGGGCCTAATAGAATATGACCTCTATAAAAAGACCTACAGGCTTACAGACAGGTTTAACAAGCTGATGATAAAGATCGGTCTTGAATGGCTCCAGGAGCTGAAGAGGCCTCCCCTGCCACTTAAAATAAAGGAAGCATAAAAGATGCCCCTTGCTGTAACCCACGTTATAAGCACGGTTGTGCTCGTTGACCTCTACAGGGACTACATAACGAGGCATAAACACTACTTCAGCCTGGGCACAGTCTTCCTCGCAGGCCTGGCAGGGTTGCTTCCTGACATTGACATACCCCTAGGCTGGGTTCTCAAGCTCTTCGGCCTCTCGCTACAGCATGGAGGCTACACCCACACCCTGGCCTTTAGTCTGCTCTTCCTCATTCCAGGGCTTGTCCTATGGCAGAGGAAGAAGCACAAGCCTGCAGTAGCCTTC
>PEYS01000205.1:6025-6808 GCA_002763335.1 Candidatus Woesearchaeota archaeon CG08_land_8_20_14_0_20_47_9
GAGGGGCGTATGAGGGCGTAATGTGGCTCTGGCCAATCTCAACCCAGGAATTCAAACTCCATCTTCTCAGGAGGCTCAGCATAAACAACATCCCAAATGCTCTTGACGCAATAATCCTCCTGGCATGGCTATACCACGAGGAGGCTGCGCATAAGATACGGGATTATATATAGCGCTGCTCCTCGCTGCTTCGTTTCACTTCGCAGCTCAGAGCAGCGACGGCATCTTTACGCCCTAAAGAGCTGGCTTAGACCAAAGAGCGAGCGAAGCTCGCTCTCCCAACAAAAGTATTTAAACCCCTGCCTGCTACTAAGAATACAATGCAGAGTGATAAGGATCTTAAGGCAGAGTTCAGAAAGAAGGCTTCAGAGAGCCCTGAGAAGTTCTATGCAACCCGCGTGCTGATGAGAGAGGGCTTCTCAAGGAAGAGGTGCAGATGCGGCAAGTACTTCTGGTCAATTGCTAGCAACACCTGCGGCGACCCCTTATGCTCAGGGGGCTTCCGCTTTATCGGCTCAAGCCCTGCAAGGCGTAAGCTTGGGTATGTTGAGGTATGGAAGAAATTCTCAAGCTTCTTTGAAAAGAGGGGGTACACGCCCATTGCAAGATACCCTGTGGTTGCAAGGTGGCGCGATGACATGGACTTTGTCATGGCCTCGATATGCGACTTCCAGCCGTACGTGGTTAAGGGGCAGATAAAGCCGCCAGCAAACCCCCTTGTAGTGCCCCAGTTCTGCCTCCGCTTTAATGACATTGACAACGTAGGCGTAACAGGGGCTCATT
>PEYS01000011.1:0-3936 GCA_002763335.1 Candidatus Woesearchaeota archaeon CG08_land_8_20_14_0_20_47_9
TTGCAGATGTTGGCAGCGCTCACCCCGTCATAGGGGTGTTCACAATTGGCCCTGATGAGGGCTCGCTTTCAGGTGTGCAGGTAATTCCCAATCCCGGAGCCCAGAAGAACATAACAGTGACTGTTCTTGTCTCTGACCCAAACGGGGCAGGCGACATTGCAACAGTAACCGCCTCTGTGCTTAAGCAGGAGGGCATTGAGACTGTCACCCTCTCAGGCCAGGGCAGCGTAAATCAGACCTCAGCATCCTTCACAGGGGTTATGCAGATGGATTACTACAATGTCCCAGGAGGCTATCTTGTCAGAGTGAACGCCACAGACTCCTCAGGTCTTAAGGCGACAGGAATAGCAGAGTTTGACTACATGGAGGTCATTGCAATGCAGCTTGACGCAACGCAGCTTGCATTTGAGGACGCTACCCCTGGGGAGCTTCACGAGGTAACAGGTGATTATGATCCTGAGAGCAGCTACGCGCCCACACTAAGGAACATAGGGAACGCAGTGCTTAATGCTGAGGTGTCTGGAACAGCCCTGAGTAATGGAGGGCAGAGCATAGGGGTTGAGAACATAAAGTACCGCTTTTTCCAAGGCGACTATCAGAGTGTGTCCACAACGCCGGCCATATCAGCCATTAACCTTGAGGCAGGGGAGATGAGCACGGCAAGGCTCGACTTAGCCCTATACATACCGCCAGGCACAACAAGCGGGAACTATGCTGGCAGCGTCACCATCGCAGCTGTAAGCTAGGGTGTGCGGGATGAAAATCAGCCTTCTTTTGATTTCATTTTTTCTTCTAGCCCTGGCACCTGCAAAAGCCAGGGCAGATGCCTCTGTGGCTGTCTCGCCTGCAAGGATTGATGCTGAGGTCAATGCAGGGAGTCATAAGGAGTTTGCCCTCAGGGTTTTTAACCTACACGATGAAGCAACAGAATACTCCTGCTGGCTGTCAGACAGCCCGCCATGGATACACACTTCTGAAAAGAGCATGGTTATTAAGGAGAGTGGTTACTCAGACCTGATCTTAAGGATCGCGCCTCCAAAGAAAACACCGGATGGAGAATATAGAACTACGCTCTACGTAAAGCCTGAGCTAGAGGCAACAGTAACCCCTGCTGTAGGCGTCAGAATAAGGGTTAGGGTGACAGGGGGCTTAAGCAGTGCAGCGCAGGACTCAGCATATGACAGCAGAAGAGACAGTGAAGAGGGTAATGCTGACATTAACCTGGAGTCTAGTCAGCAGGCAGCAAGGGGGGTGCAAGAAGCAGGTCGTGAAACACTGTTTGCAGCAGGGGCAGGATCAGGGGATGCCCTGATGGCAGGAGTGATAGCAGCTCCTGACAGTAATGCAGTTGACGGAGCCTCCTCAGATGCAAGCAAGGAGGTTGTGGTATGGGAGAAGGCAGAAGGGCAAAATGCTGGGATGCAGAATAGGGGCAGCCTGTTTAGCAGCCCTCTAGAGAGAATGCTTCTGTTAAGCCTCGGAGTGCTTCTCACCCTGGTGATGGCTGCCCTCATTGCTGCGAAGGGGAGGCGTGAAGCGGCTTGATACCATAACAACTTCCCACAGTGCTGAAGAGCTAAAGGGAGCTGACTTGGTTGTAGCCGGTTTTTCAGAGGTAGATTTGAAGATTCTGAATGGATTGTGAGTATTTGCCAGATCTAGAACTCGTTTTAATGAAATCTTTGCTTTGATATTAGCAAAATCCTAGGAAGTATTGCTTTAGTGCAGTCCTCTATCGTAAATAAGCCTTCCCTCTCCAAATAATAATGGACCGCAAAACCCTTTCATATACACTAAATTAAATCCTGGGTTTTTGAGAGTTGCAGATATTTTAGCGTATTTCCAAGTAAATGGATTACTACTTATATTAGTATTGCAACTATTAATAAAAACCAAAGGCTTATTTTCGGGATTATTGAAAAAGTCTGATTTATATTTCTCAAGTACGGTATTTACATTATAAGAGCTAGTATCGCTTGGAGAGAACATAAAATAATTACCAAAAGTCGCCCCATGCACATAAAATAAAGTCATTGGTGAGTCCCTGTTAGTTTGTCTCAATGCTGTAAGCATACTTGCTTTTTCTTCCAGATTAAAGCTGGAAAGATTAAGTATTAAATAACCATACTCAAAAGTTCGTGGGTATAGCCCCGCCCTTTAGGGCGAGAACTTTTGAGTCAGAAAATCTGCGTTTCGAAGCGAGGGGCGTAAAGCCCCGACTTTTAAGTCGGGGATAGCCCCGAGCAGCAGATTTTCGTTACATTAACAATGAGAATCCATCAAGAAACAATGTTTGAAATAATGTGGAGCTTTCTGGATATAGTTCCGAATATTGTTTTTCAACAGTTTGAGGTAGACTTATATCCCTTCCTAAAAATATCCTCGTATGAAGCGGAGAAAATTTTTCTCTAAAAGTTATATATTGCTTTGTATCAAGGCTCACTTCACCTTCCAGTAGATTCATACCAAAAAATACTTCTTCTTTTAACCATTCACCAAATCCTTTGTCAATCAGTTCCTGAGTTCTCTTACCAATGTCTTCTCGTGAATCCTCAACCATTTAGGTGAGGTATATTATCTTGATATATAAATCCAGCTATTATGTTGCCAATAGCTAATTATTCAGTGTCTGAGTCCTTGTTTCCTAGTGCTCAAAATTTCTTAGAAGCCTCTTTACCCTTTTCATAATCCCAGAATCAGCAGGCAGAGGTATTACCCGCCAGATACTATCATTCTTACTTCTTCTCCACCACCCTCCTCACCTTCTTCAGCAAACCCAAAACAGCAAATGCCTCACGCCTTGTGAGCATTGCCTTGCCAATGACGCGCTTCCAGAGTTTTAGCTGTGTGTTTCTCTTCTGAGGTGTTGCGAACTGGAGCTTGTTTATTATAATACTGAAGTTCTTGTTTATTACCTCTTTCTCGTGTGAAGATATTGGTGTGAACATGCTATAGTTACCCCGGCTTCTGAACACCTCATACAGGATAATTGCAACAGCATGCGATATGTTGAGGCTCCTGTATCCTCTTGCTGATGGTATGGTAACAACAAAGTCACACTGTCTAATCTCGCGGTTTGTAAGCCCGCTGCTCTCCCTTCCAAAGACAAGGGCGATACTTACATTATCGCTTATCTGTGCAAGCCTCTCTGCAAGCTCCCAGGGCATGACTGGGCTGCGAGGTAGGTTATAATCTGTTCCGAGCTTTGCGGTTGTGGCAACTGCGTAATCAAACTCTTTCAGTACAGCCAGATCAGCAATCCTTGCCTTTTTCAACACCTCCCTTCCATGGGATGCGCGGTCAAGAGCCTCTTTAGAGAGATGGTCACACTTTGGGTTTACAATTATAAGCCTGCTGAATCCAAAGTTCCTCATAACCCGTGCAACTGCTCCGATGTTGCCAGGTGTTTCTGGCTCGATAAGGAGTATTGAGATCATATCACAGCCTCTTTCCATAAAAATAAAACTCTCTCCCTCTCTTAAAGCCATGAGCCTTACACCAGCCCTGCATTCCCCTGTTTGAAGTGAGGACAGCACATTGTATGAATCTAAGGTCCTGCTCATTACAAAATGCCTTGTATTTATTCAGCAGCGCTGATGCAACCCCTCCCTTCCTTAATTCTGGCCTTACATAGATGTCTGAGAGATAAGAGAAGTGCTTCTTCCTCCAGATCTCGGCTATGAGAAACCCGATTATCTGCCCTTCTTCCTCAGCAACCAGGACTAGGTCAGTGTTAGGAGAGGTAAGGCAGGCATTAACCCACTCAAGGGTATAGGTGCTATCCTCTAGGCCTGATTGGAGCTCATCGGCGTTTAGCAGCTTCAGCAGCACAGCAGCATCAGATGGCTTGCCCTTTCTGATTCTCATGTGATTACAGTTATGATAACAGGTTTAAAGTGTTTTGGTTCAATCCGAAAGTCCTCCGGATTCTGAAGG
>PEYS01000011.1:3988-9028 GCA_002763335.1 Candidatus Woesearchaeota archaeon CG08_land_8_20_14_0_20_47_9
AGGCAGGCCTTAAAAATTCCGGGGTGGGTTAAGAAAGATCAACCTGGATTCGGCCATGCTTTCACCGCACAATCAATGCTTGTTCAGATCCTGCTTGCAATCGCCCTCGGCACATCTGTAGGTATCGTGACAGGCCTGCTTCCAGGCATACACATCAACCTTGTATGCAGCGTTGTGCTTGCAAGCTTTATCAGCTCTCTGTTCTCTCCTCTTGTGCTTGCAGTGCTGCTCTTATCAATGGCAACAAGCAACCTGCTCTCATGCTTTATCTGCTCCACCTTCCTGGGAGTGCCATCAGAGGAGCAGGCCCTCAGCGTGTTACCTGCACAGAGGCTTGCATTGCAGGGCAGGGGCATGCTTGCGCTCAAGCTGTATGTTTTTGGATGCTTTCTCGGCATCATGCTATGCTGGCTGATGGCGCCTGCAATCATACCCCTCCTTACGTGGGCATACCGCATTATGAAGCCATACACAGCCCATGCGCTGATAGGGCTGGCGGTTTTTACTGTGTGGAGAGAGAGGGATGCCAATCTTAGATTCTGGTGTCTAATCGTATTCCTCATCTCAGGTGTTCTCGGTCTCGTCTTATTAAACTCATCAATGAACGAGCCGCTGCTTGTGATGCTCTCAGGCCTATTCGGGGTAAGCAACCTCCTCCTTGCAGGGAGCAGGAGTGCAAGGCTTGCAGAGCAGCAGGAGTGCAGGGCAGAGGTAAGGCCTGCACACCTATTGCCAGCCCTTGCATGCGGGAGCATGGTGAGTGTCATGCCTACATTAGGGGCAGGGCAGGCCTCAATCATTGCCTCGCACCTCGCCCTGCTGAGGGGAGAGAAGGATTACCTCTTCACAAACGGGGCGATAACAGGGGTCTCATTTGTAACGTCAATACTCACAGCATACGCATTCGGCAAGGCAAGAAATGGATCAACTGCAATGGCTCTTGGCTTAATAGAGCAGCTTGATACAAGATTACTCGCCATGTTTGCAGCAGCAACACTCATTGCAGCATGCATAGCAACGCCTCTTGTGCTAAGGCTTGGAGGGATAATTGCAGGCATGGTCTCAAGGATAAACTACAGAATATTCTCATACATAATAACAGCATTTGTATGCCTTGTTGTGCTCCTACTCTGCGGCCCACTGGGCATAATAGGCCTTGTAGCGGCAGTATCAATAGGCATAGTTGCAATAACAAGCAGGATAAGCAGAACAGCAGCAATGGGTTGCCTGATTGTGCCGGTGATAATGTATTATTTGGTTTAAGTACACTTTCTAAAATGCAAAAGTGGGCACCCGACGAGGGATGACATTGACTTTTTGGACAACCCCTGATGTTAGTGGCGTCATATTTTCCAGACGTTACCCGACACCAGAAAACCTTGAATACCGAGGCGAGCCGTAAAGGCGAAGCCGAGAGTATTCAAGGTTTTCCTATACAAACTCGACCCTCTTAGCCCTAATGCCCCTTGCCTGGGGATGCTTCTTCTTGCAGACAGTGCACTCATACCTGAGATCAGTCTTCTTGGTTGCCTTTTTTCCAGTCATCTTCCATTTAGAAACAGCGGGCTTTGAGTAGCGTCCAAGATTTCCAGTTCCCCTAGCTTGACCCCTGCGCCTTGCCCTTATCTTAGAGCCATAGGTGAGTGGGCTTGCAGCCTTCTTCTTTGACTGTGCAACCCTGTGCTCAGTATGCTTTCTGCAGAATGGGCAGAACCTCTTGACTGACTTCTGGATTTTCATGTTAATCAACATTATAGTATGGGCTGAAACTCGTCACATGAGCTTAGCAACTTGCTGTTAGCTAATGGCTAAGACCTAATAGCCAAATGCCCTGCATTTAAAAAGCTTTTTGTCACTCAATTTTCGCCTGGGTTTAAAGCTCCGCCCTTTAGGGCGAAAATTGAGTCCAAACAAGCTGTGTCAATGCGAGGGGCGTAAAGCCCCGACTTTTAAGTCGGGGATAGCCCCGAGCAGGCGAATTTTTTTTACGCTCTTATCTTCTCGATATGCCTGCACTTAGGGTATTTTGAGCAGCCGTAGAAGCTTCCGTAGATGCTCTTCCTGAGTACAAGGGGAGAGCTGCACTTGGGGCATTTCCTCTCCTCGCCATCAACCTTTTCCTCGCCATTGTGCTTTGAGGGGCAGTCTGTATTGATGCAGAGCTCCTGAGGTTTTTTGCCCTTCCTTATCATCCTGATCATGGGGTGATTGCACTCCTTGCAGAGCCTGTCAGTTGGCTTAATCATCCCTGTCTTTGGCAGCTTAAAGGTGGAGGTGCACTCAGGATAGTTTGAGCAGGCGATAAACCTCCCGAACTTGCCACGCTTAATCTGAAGCACGCCCCCGCACTTAGGGCATTTGCCTATCTCTGAGGCCTTCTTCTCAGCCTTGTCATTTGCAGTTATAAGGCCCTCGCCAATTGACTTCTCCCTTGACTTAAAGTCTCCAAGGATCTTCAGGAGCACGCCCTTTGCCTCATCTAAGACTTCGGATGGCTTCTTCTTGTCCTGGTAGATGTCCTCCATCTCCTCCTCGAAATGGCGAGTGAGCTCCTCATCAATAATGTCTGGAGAGTACTTCTGCAGGGTGTCAATGGTCTTTATCCCGAGCTCAGTTGCCTCAATAGGGCCGCCCTCAACATAGCCCCTCTGGAAGAGGGTGTCGATGATTACTGCCCTTGTTGCCTTTGTGCCGAGGTTGCGCCTCTCAAGTTCCTTAATAATAGATGCCTGGGTATAGCGCTTTGGCGGCTGGGTCTCCTTGTCATGGAGCTTTATCTCCTTGACATGCACAGCCTCATCCCTTGAGACTGCAGGCAGATCAGCCTCCTCAAGCCTGACATAGGGCTTGTAGAAAATATGCCAGCCCAGCTCAACAGTCCTCGTCCCCTTTGACACAAAGAGCTCCTTATTAACGTCAATCTCTATTGTCATTGTCTCCCTTAGAGCAGGTTCGCCGAATGTTGCGAGAAAGCGCCTAACTATAAGGTCGTAGATCTTCTGCTTTCTGGCATCAAGGCTCTTTGGCTTTATGCCTGTAGGGTAGATTGCTGGATGAGCTGGATCAGTCTTCTTACCATTCCTAGGCCAGAGCTTCTTGCCCTCAAGCCTCTTACAAAGCTGGCTGTAAGCCTCCTGTTTTGAGAGCTCAGCCAGTATCCTTGAATAGCCGATTGCTGGCGGAAGCTGCTGTGATGATGTCCTCGGGTATGATATGTAGCCAGCTGTGTATAGCCCCTGGGCCATGTCAAGGCTCTGCTTTGGGTTTATCCTATGGCACCTGTATGCCTCTGTCTGCATTGTTGTGAGGTCAAATGGGGTAGGTGGCATCTGCTTGAACTCCTCACGCCTTACACTGGCAACCACGCCGTCATGGCCTCTGGTTTTCTCAAGAATCGTCTCTGCCTCAGCCTTATCCCAGAACTTGTCCTTCACATGCCATGCTGTTATTGGGCCTGCCTTTACACTGCCCAGGAGCTCTAGCTGCCAGAAGGGCACAGGTTTAAAAGAGCGTATCTCCTTCTCGCGCTCAACAATGATCTTAAGGGCAGGTCCTTGGACGCGGCCAGAGCTGAGGATCTTAAAGCGACCTGCTTTTTTAAAGGCGCTTGTAAGCGCCCTTGACATGTTAATGCCGTAGTAATAATCGAGAAAGTGCCTAGTCTCACCAGCTGCGATCAGGGGAAAGTCAACATGGGGCTTTGCATTATCAAACGCTTTTATTAAATCAGGCTTTGTGAGGGTTGAGAACTCCATACGCTTAGCATCCCTTCTCTTGCACGCAAAGCGGATTATGTTATAACCTAGGAGCTCGCCCTCGATGTCCTTATCTGTTGATAGGTATATCTCATCTATGTCCTTGCAGAGCCTCTTTATCTCCTCCAGGTATGGCTTTGTGAATTTTGCATCCTTGCTTATCTTATGGCTTTCCTTCCACTCTATATCAAAAACAGGGTATGTCCAGCCATTCTTGTTCTTCTCAGCAAGACCGTAGAGGTGGCCTACTGCGCAGCCTATGATAAGCCTCTTGCCACTACGCTCTACAACATAGTGGGGCACCCTCTTTGCAGCCTCCTTCCTTGGGGCACTGCCCTCAGCAAGGGCAATAGCAATCTTCCTTGCTGCCTGAGGCTTCTCTGCAAGCACCAGTATGTTCCTCATGGCCTCAGGGTGCACTGGGGTTATTTAAAAAGCTTTGCTGGAGGATATACAAATCTATATATTAATATACTATTCTTTGAATGTATGTAGGAATGCTGTCAGGTTTACAGCCAAGAGCTCACGAAGCCTTTCTGTTTTTTGGTCTTCTATTATTTAATGCCATATCAATTATGGTTCCTTGGCCGTACTTCTTCTCTATATTACTCAGTGCAGTAGGATGCCAGCCTAGTCCTTTCAACACCTCCCATGCTGCAGATAGTGCCTCTAGAAAGGTTACTCCTGGCTGCTCATGATCATATAGTTTCAATACATAACTTGGAGAAGTAGGGTGAACCTTCTTCCAAGCAGCTTGCTTCGTAGCGAATAATATAACAACCACACCATCTAGTGTTTTAGGTGTGTAAAAAGAGCCTAAATCGAGTGAGCCAGCCCCAGTGTCAAATGCAAACCCATTATAGGGTAGATTAGGATAAAGTGATGAAACGGCACGACTCGCATAATGATTGGCCTGATGCGTATAGCACTGTAGAGTCTCTAAGAAGGTTGATAACATTTTGGCTTAGGTCTCCTATATGTTCTGGCTTTACCCCTGGGTATGTCAGGGTTATATAAAAAACTTAATAAAGTAGGGGTGACTGCAGAAGGTTATTAACGAACTCTCGAGGGAGCTTCAAAATGCTTAAAGTTAGCAAAGACACAACACTTGAAGAGGTAATGAAGGTCAGGGGTGCTGAGGCGGTTCTTTCAAAGTACAAGCTCCCCTGCCTGCACTGCCCCATGGCAAGGATGGAGATGGGTGCTCTTAAGCTTGGAGAGGTCTGTAAGGCCTATGGCATTGACCTCAAGAGGGTTTTAGAAGAGCTCAAAGGGATTTAGCTTG
>PEYS01000155.1 GCA_002763335.1 Candidatus Woesearchaeota archaeon CG08_land_8_20_14_0_20_47_9
CGCCAGAAATTCCGATTTGCAAATCGGAATTTCTCAGCGTTTCCAGATTAGTCTTCCCACCAGTCTGAGACTGGTGGAAGGATAATCTTTCTACCCAATATGATCCCTAAAAATTTTATACCTGTGATAGTAGCTCATAAGGCGCTTTAGCGAGGGATCTGCTGCAAATGTCTTCAGGGCATACATCCCTGTGCTGAGCAGTGCCTTTAATCGCCTCTTCCTGAATATGCTGTCCTTAAACTCCATAAGGTCATTGTAGCTTAATTCAGGGTTCTTTATGGCTAGCCCCTTTCTTGTGTATGAGTAGTATGAGTACTCGCTGTAGTCTGATATGCCCATGTTCTCTGACTTCTTGTATATGTCATAGAGGTCGCTTCCAGGGGTTGGCACTAGGATTGAGATGCCTATTGTATCGGGGTCAATCCTGTCTATCAGCTTTTCTGTAGCCCTAAGAGTCTTTTTTGTCTCGCCTGGTGAGCCGAGCATAAAGTAGGCATGGGTTCTTATGCCATACCTCTTGCATATCCTGAATGCCCTTTTTATCTGCTTTATTGTTATGCCCTTTCTAAGGTTGTTGAGAATCTCCTGAGAGCCTGACTCAACACCTAAGCCTAGAATGTCGCAGTTAATCTTCTTCAGCAGCCTTGCTGCCTTCTTGCTGAAGAGGTTTACCCTGGTCTGGGCAGTGCACCTGAAATTAAGGCCTTTTTTCCTTATCAGCCTCTCAAATCGCCTAAGCCACTCCACGTTAGCAGTGAATGACTCGTCATTAAATGCAAAGTAGTGGATGTCAAACTCCCTTATAATATGCTCGATCTCTTTGACAACATTCTCAGGGCTTCTGTAGCGTAGCCTGCTGCCAAATAGCTTCCTCAGCATGGGTTGGCAGAATGAGCAGTTGTAGGGGCAGCCCCTGACTGCAAGTATGTTTAGAACACCACCTGCAAGAAACTGGTTAAGTGTCGGTATCAGGTCACGCTTTATTATGGGCAGGCTGTCAAGGTCATCGATAAATGCCCTTGGCTCTGTTATCACAAGCCCCCCATTTCTTAGGAATGCGATGCCCTTTATACTCGCAGGGTCTGTAGACTCTGGCACTGGCTTTTCTATCTTCTTCTTCCTCTCGCGCAGCCTCTTCATCTCTATGAAATTGAGAAGCTCAAGTATTGTTGCCTCGCCCTCGCCAATCACAGCATAGTCAAGCCCTCTTATAATCTTCACTACATCTGGCTCTGCTGTTGCATGAGGGCCCCCCATTATTGTTACCGCTCCTAACTTACGCTTTGAATACTTTATTAGCCTTGCAGAGTTCTCTAGAAAGCATGAAAGCGTTGAGATACCGACAACATCTGGCTTAAACCCTTTCAGGCCACGCTTTGTGTTTCTGAGATCATTCTCAAAGAGGCTGTCAAAGAGCCTTACAATATAGCCCTCCTTATGGAGAATTGTCCCGATCTGCAGTATCCCCAGAGGCATATCAAGGTTATGCAACCCTTCCCTAGTGCCTGGAAAGCAGAGGGCTATTCTTAGTTTATGGTGTGGCATTTTACTCCCTCAACTGCGGGTAAGAAGGGACTATATAAAGGTTTTTTGTGTCAGAAAACTTTGAATACACTCGGCTTCGCCTTTAAGGCTCGCCTCGGTATTCAAAGTTTTCAATTGAATGCCCTGATTGAAAGCTCTCCCTCTGTGAAACCCGGAGCATTAGGCAGCATATCTAATTTTTGATTTCTACACTACCTAAAGGCACTTGTTTCAAAAGACTGGATAAAAACAGGTCTCACCTCCCATTCTTATACAAGTTATCACTCTGTAGCGACAAATAACCGAAAGATTTATAATGACGGAAATGTTATTCTATCGTCGTGAACACAGAAAAAACCTGAAATTTTAGGGTTGTCGTCTATGGCGCTTTCCGCAGAAACGCTACAAGCCAAAGATGACATCTTTCAGATAATTTCTGATATCTGGCAGATAAATCGATACGGAAACTTGCTTTTCTTAGCACACTGCAACATGTGACAATTAGGGTCTAAGTAGTAATAAAGGCAAAAATAGCTAAAATTGGCATTTAAAGAGCTAAAAGTGCAGAATTAAGCATTTTAAAGCTCGCAACAGAAATCTCGTTTTTCTTCATCTTCTTCATCAGAATCCATCTGGATATTTGGGTTCTTACTTGAATTGTATGGGCAAATAGGATATTCATTAAAAACACAGTTTTCACAGCTTCTTGTATCCTTACCGAATTTCCCAAGACTAATTTTTGAGATAGCATCATATATCTCAAGCTCGGTTTGCTTTTTAGTGATCTTAAAATCGATTCGTTTTCCACCAGAACCAAAAAAGTATATGATTCCTTCAGTAATATCATGTTCGTTCTGAGATAAAGCATAAAGATTTACCTGTTTTCTCGTATGTTCTTCTTTTTGATAATCCCAAGTTCCTGATTTGAACTCAACAATGGCGTACTTGCCTTGCTTATTTTTAACTAGCAAATCCATACGACCATTAATAATGGAATCACCTAAAGAAAACTCGAATGGTTTTTCAATCGCCACTATCTGTTTTAATTCATCTTTGAATGTATCTGGGTAGTTTTCTATCAATTGTCTAAAATTAAAATGTGAAAGTGGTCTTGGCACTTTTTCTTGTATTATTGCGTCAATATCATATTTCTCTTTATTTTTTATAGCAAGATTTATGTGATATAATAAAGAGTGTAATATTGATCCATAAGTAAACATAAATGTTCTTGGTATGAGTAAATCATGATGAAATCTCAACTTGTAAGCAAAAGGACACTTCCAGAATTCTATTAGCTTATAGTATGTTAACTCCAGAGTCTCTTTTTCAGGTTCACTGGATTCAATTTCAATCTCCTCGGGTGGTTCAAAAAAAAGCCTGCTTTGATTATATTTTTCGTAGAAAACTAAATCTTGTTGTCCAAGTATATCTGTTATGTATTCTGCAGGATTATCATAATAACTCAAGATTAACTTTTGTTTAGCTCTAGTCATAGCAACATAAAATGCTCTTCTCATGTCATCTTTAGGAGTATAATAATCGAATAATTCAGAAATGAAATCATTATTCTTTAGTTTATAGTTATCTTTGTTAACCCCAGGAATTATGACTAATGGAAATTCCAAACCTTTGGATTTGTGTAAAGTCAGAATCTTTACAGAATTATTGTATTCCATATTAGGTTGTTCTGTATCCAAGAATTCTACATCTATTCTTGATAAATTATTGTAGAATGTAAGCAAATAATCTCCATTTCTATCAAAATTAAAGTTTTCACAGTATGTGGAGATTATCTTAGAAAACTTTCCGAGATTAGTCAAAACCTCTTCATCATTATCCCTTATTGCTTGTTGTAAACGTTTTGACTTCTCAATTATTTTATAGTATATTGCTAGGGGGCCTTTAGATATTTTATCAGAGATATCGAATCGGTCAAGATCTATTTCAAGATACTCATTAGTGACCTTATCTTTTTCTGCAAGTTGTTTGTAACAATCCAACACTGCTTGAATAAATGGCAGCTCAAACAATCCACCATCACCAATTACTTCGTAAGGAATGTCAAATTTATCCATGACTTCAATAAATCTCTGTGAATCTCCTTTAACAGATCTTAATAGGATAGCCACATCTGAAAAATTATTTATTTTATGCTCTTCCTTCCATTTTTTTATCTGAGTTATTGTCTCTAAAGCTTCTTTATTCTTATCAGGATATTCTTTTATAGTAATTTTGTTTCCTTCTTTTGTTAATTGCCCGTCCTCTTTATCAGAATTACCAATTATTTTTGTCGTATCTGTTAATTCCATGTATTTATTCGATAAGTTGATGATCTTCCAAGTTGAACGATAATTTTTTGTCAATAGATATGACTTAGTTTTCTTAAAAGATTTCTCAAATGATTCAAATATTCTTATATCGCTACCTCTAAATCCATAGATACTTTGATTCTTATCTCCCACCACCATCAATTTAGTTGTAGGCTTCAGAAATAATTTCAATAAATTTTCTTGGTTATTGTTAATATCTTGATATTCGTCTACAAAGATATAATCAAATTTTTCTTGTGCGATTTTTTGAAGTGGTTTATCTTGAAGAATAGTATTGGAAACGAAATTGATTAAGTCTCCAAAATCCATTCTTTTTTGTTCATATAACTTATCACAATAATTAAAATAACTCTCTTTAATAGGGTGCTCAATTTTTTTGAATTCTTCCTTTGAATAATTATCTTTGATTCTCCCAAAATAATTTCTTAACTTTAACGGTTCAATAGTTTGAGTACTTTCTGTTCTTATGAGTTTATTCCATTTAACAATGAACAATAATTGTCCTAATTCATCAAGAACTCTAAATCCCCTATATTCTTTGAAAGAAGAGGGATATTCTCTCATAAATCGCGTGCAGAATCCATGAAATGTAGATACATAGAATCCTTTTTCTTTGATTCTTTTGGATATCTTTTTCTCAATATCTTCAGCAGCTTTATTAGTATATGTAATGATTAGAATTTTATTCGGTGGAACTCCTTTTTTTACTAAGTCGTATGCTTTTTCTAGAATCAAAGTAGTTTTACCAGAACCAGGTCCTGCAACTACCCTAATATTATGAACGTCATCTCTTAATATCTGTTGTTTCTCCTTCGAAAGTGCCATATTCTATCAGTATCTATCGCCATGAACTACTTTTCTATGAAATCTCTTTTTTAGCACGGCAAGGTTGTCAATTCGATAATTAGATTTATCTCCGTCTTTATGATGAACTTCATAACCATCATAAATCTTACCGCCAACTTTTTTTTCAGCTTGTGCAATATGGACAAATTTGCCTGAATTGCTGTATGTCGGATATCCACTTTTATTTTTATAAATTCTTGCCATCTTTTCTTCCCTCCGAAATGCTTTTCTGTTGTAAAAAAGTAATCTTACCCTCTCTTGCTTTTTTGAGATCATCAGATATTTTCTTCATCCCCGTTATTTCTTTCAGTTCTTCTTCATCTATCCTTAAGCAGATATAATCTTCTATCGCACCATCAATTTCTGCTTCGCTTAAATGCTCTATTGACATAATTATGGCTCGTCTTATCCAAGATATTCGATCAATATTCTCTGTTTCTGCCATAGAATCAAGTTCCTTTAGAATATCATTAGGTATACGGATACTGACGGGAGTGGATTTTTTGTTGAATTTATCTTCTTTCATTTTATCACCAAAAATACAATTGTAATTGTTTGTAATTATCTGTTATTTATAAATTTATCTGAAAAATAAAAAAATGCAGGCTCGTTACCCTGCTTTGTTGGTGTACTACGCCCTATGTTTTCGCCATAGGAAGCGTAGCCCAAGTAAGAGCTACAGCGCATTTTCTAATCCGCTTTTACCGTCAACAAACGGCTCTTTCACTCCTTAGTGACCTTGTAGCGCTTTTTGGAAAATCCGCCATAACTACTGCTTAGTAGCGATAAATTTATATAATATTGTTAACTTATCAGGAGTAACAGAACACGGCAAGGCTGTTAGGGTGTGCAAAATGAGCCTTAGAGACAAAATCCTCGGAAGTGAACATGTACGAGAAAGAATGGAACAGAGAAATATTAGCGAGAAAGATATAGACGCTGCTTTGAATGGGGAGGAAATTTCTCTTGATAATGGTTCAACTCTTCGGGTAGGCGAAGTAGGTGATCGGCACCCCTCTGTAGTGGGAGATGATATAACCGATTATACAGTGTTCAACATGACTCATAAAGAGCTTGTTAGATACAAACGTAAACATGGTGCCAAATAGCAATCATACACATTCAAATCCCTTTAACTTGTTTTTAGCAACTTTAATCTGACTTTAAGTTTATGCAAGTTAGATCTCCTTTCAATCCCTTTATAGCGCCATCTCGATTGCCGTAATCTTCTCCACCCTCCTCTGATGCCTCCCGCCCTCAAAGCTGGCATTGAGCCAGGTGTCTATTATCTTCTTTGCTGCAGCCTCATCAGTAGAGTTTGCACCCAGGCAGATGATGTTGGCGTTGTTATGCTTCTTAGCGATCTCTGCTACCTCTATGCTTGAGCAGCATGCTGCCCTTATGCCCCTAACCTTGTTTGCAGCGATGCTCATGCCAGTGCCTGTGCCGCAGATCAGAATGCCTTGCGTATTTGTCTCTGCAACATGCCTTGCAAGTGCTGCAGCAATATCAGGGTAATCAACAGACTCTTCGCTTGGGCAGCCAAAGTCCTTAACCCTAAAGCCCTTCTCATTAAGAAAGGCAATCAGCCCCTGCTTCAGTTCAAAGCCCCTGTGATCTGAGCCAATTGATATTTCTGGCATCTTGGTTACCTCCTGGTCAATTTCCAGTCATCAGCTTTGAGTCTTGAGCTTCCAGATATCGGTCCTGAGTCTTGAGTCTCCAGTCCTGAGAGCTTGCCCTCAAAGCTCATGACTCATAACTCAGGGCTCAAGACTGTTAACTGCCCCGTCCGGGACTTTCAACACCCGGCATTAAGTTGCCAGTCAGTATGTTTGAACCCGGGTCCCAGCCTCGAAAGGGCTGGATGATTGATCCCGCAGGGAATCAGCAAGCAGATTTCCTCTGAGCCGGACTACACCAACGGGGCATAAAGCCTTGGAGAACCGAGAGTATTTAAATAGTTAGTGGTGAGAAAACCTTGAATACACTCGGCTTTAAACTAGCCCTCGGTATTCAAGGTTTTATTATGACGTTAGATATCGTCGAGGAAAGCAGATACCTTCGACATCAGAGGGCTTTGAATGCTCAAAAGTTCGTGGGTAGCTCGCGCTTTAGGGCGAGAACTTTTGAGTCCGAAAATCTGCGTTTCGAAGCGAGGGGCGTAAAGCCCCGACTTTTAAGTCGGGGATAGCCCCGAGCAGCAGATTTTCGTTACTCAGCTGCGCTGTGTATTTAAATTCCCTATGATGCGCCTAAGGCCTTGCACAATTGCTAGCGCCAGCTTGTGAAACCTCCTGTATTCTTCAGGGCTCATACTCACAACTCACTAACTCCCCTTGCCTTCTTCAGCCTGCGCTCGTCCTCTGCGCTTGCTACGACTGCTATCTGGGGCATCTTGCCAGGCTCTGCCCTGCCTAAGCCTCCATAGGCCTCTGAGTACTCACGCCTTGTGAAGATGTAGATTATAAACGCCACTATGAGCAGGAACACGCCGATTGCTGCAGCCACCATTGCGGCAACCTGGGCGATTATCGCAGCCAGGATAAATATGCCTCCTGCAGTTGCAACTGAGCGTGACAGGCTCATCCTGGTTTCAAATGCCTCTGATGTAATTTTTGGCATGCTAAGACCTCAAATCCTATTAAAGGAGGCAGCCTTAAGTATATAATTCTTCCTGTTGACTGTAATTGTTTACCTTGTTCACCTTTCTGGAGCACTTTTTGCATATTATCATGATTCTAAAGAAATGTCAAAAATAGCCCTGCGATTCAGCACAGGGCTATTTTTGACATTTCTTTCCAGAGATTAAAGATGTTTCACGAAAACCGCTTCAGAAAGCTGAGGAAATACTATTTCTTTTCTGAGCTCTTCTTCTCAGGTCCTTTTTCTTCTCTCTTCTTCTTAGAACTATCAGCTTCTTTCTTACCTTTCTTTGTTTTAGATGCCTTCTTCCCCTCTTCAGGCGCTTCCTTCTTCTCAGCAGCAGCCTCTTTCTTCTTCTCAGAGGCCTTTATGCCCTTATTCCCTGCCTTAGCAGCCTCAGCTTTCGCAGCCTTCTCCTTCTTTGGCTCTTTCTTCTTCTCAGAAGGCTTTTCTTCACCTGGTTTCTCTTCAGAAGGCTTCTCTTTGCTTATCTCCTCTTTGCCTGCAGCCTTTGCTTCTGCCCTGGCCTTCTTTTTCTCTGCCTTCCCCTTCTTCACAGGGGCAGTTGCAAGCTCTGCCTTAACCAGGCCATCATCATCCTTTACAGCCTTCACCTTTACATGGTGCGGAGGGTTTCTCATGCCATGCTGCCATATGGCTTTATTCAGATAATCGCCTATGCTTATCTTATCTGACTTCATATGCCGCCTTAAAAATGCCCTAAGTGCACTCATCGCCTTCTTTGCCCTCTTATACTTAGGTACCTTCAGCCATTCCCTCCTCAGCGGGATGTTGTATGTTCTCTCTAGCATGACTCTCAGACCCTTGCCTTAGTGCGACGCCAGCTCCTCTTAACAGCAGTATGCCTCCCCGGGTGAATCAGCCTGCCCTTCCCATACTTCTTGGGCACTGTCCAGAAGGGTGCCCAGCAGGTCTGGTCACCAAGCTTTACCAGTCGCTTCTTTCTGCTCGGATGCTTGTACCTGGCCATTTTCATCAGCTTTTTCTTTAGTACCTACCTTTTTCTTTGTCTGTCTCTTTTCAGGCTTTTTCGCCTCTCCTTTGCCTGTTTTTTTTGCTGCATGCCCTGGCGCCCCTGAGAGGAGTGTAGCCACCTCAGATATTCTCTTAATGCCTTCCGGGGTAAGGACCCTGCCAGAGTGTACGCCTACACGGGTTTTCTTTACAAGCCCAGATGCCTCGAGCTGTTGCAGTATCTTTCTTATTATGCTTCCAGAGCCCTTACGGAAGTGCGCTGATTTATGGCCACTGTTACATTTTCCACCGTACTTTGTCCTGAGCTTTGAGATGCCTATTGGGCCCAGCTTATAGAGAGACCTCATTATTGCTGCGGCCCTTATGTACCACCAGTCATCACGTGTAGGTGTCCTTTCCCTGCTGCACCCTGTCTTAACATAACCTGCCCACTTTGGAGGCTTTATCTCGCTTATTTTCTTTAGCTCCTCAGCAAGGGCCTCGATAAGCCTTGTAGGCTCAACATTAAACAGATCAACCATGCGAAATTACCTCTTGTTAGTGGTGATTCAATCAAGTGCCATAACCTGCACTTCCTCTCTTCTTTCTCGCTGTTCCTGTCCAGTTACCTCGTCCACTACTTAAGAAACCCCTAAACCAAGCTCAGGAGATTCTGCTCTCTTTAAAAACTTTGCCAATTTTTGGATGCCCTCCCTGACCATGAATGCCGAGCCAAGCGCTAGCGAAGGCGAGGTTATTCAAAGTTTTCTATTAGCTTCGACCCAGATTAAAGCCTTAGATAATTATTTATAAGTCGTCATTTATTATGCTGACTATGGCAAAGAAGGACGAGACATTCCTGCTTGTATCCCTTGAGGAGAACAAGGCAAAGCAGCTTGCGCAGCTTGTGAGCAATGACAGCTGCAGGAAGATACTAGAATTTCTCTCAAAGAACACTGAGCGTGTTACAGAGAGCCTAATAGCCAGGGAGCTTGGAATACCCCTGCCAACAGTGCATTACAACCTCAAAAACCTGCTGGCTGCAGGGCTTGTGAAGGTTGAGGAATTCCACTACAGCCCAAAGGGAAAGGAGGTCAACCACTACAGCCTTGCAAACAAGTTTATAATAATTGCACCTACAGGAACTGAGAAGCTTCCCTCAAAGCTGAGAAGCCTATTGCCTGTGCTGCTCGCCTCAGTCATAACAGGGGGTCTTATTCAACTATATTCTTATCTTAGAAGCCCGATTCCTTCACCAGCAACTCTGCCAGGGGTGTTTGACGCTGCTGTGAAGAGCGCTCCAGCCCTTACCGCGGCACCTGAGACAGCTCTCCAGGAGGCTGCTGTCGAAGCTATACGTGATGCAGGGCAGGCTCAAGCAAAGGCCTACACATTTGTGCTGCCTGAAAATATTGCGCTATGGTTTGTGATTGGGGCAGTATTTGCAATAGCTGCCTTCTTCCTCTTTCAGAAAATATCTGAGATGAGGCGGGAACGAGGAAGTTAAGATGGACAGACAAACAAAAACAGCAGCCATTCTGACAATCAGCATGCTCTTAATGCTTTCAATCCCAGGCTGCATCCAGGACTTAGGTACAGGGCCGCTCTTGCATGCAAACCCCTTCTCATCATTCAGCTACACTGTCGGAGAGTGCGAGAGCAGCGGGGGCAGTCCAGAGTCGTCTATAGCAATATACGCTGAGGGAGGAGATATAATAATAGAGCAGCGTGCAAGCTATGTCTGCTGCGCAAGGATAAACCTGACAGCAAGTGCTGAGGGTAACACGATAAACATAATGGAAACAAACAGGGGGGATGTATGCAGGTGCATATGCAGCTACCCGATATCTGCAAGGCTAGGGAACCTTGCTGATGGCGATTACACTGTTAATGTGTATGGCATTGCCTACAGGGATGTTCACAGGCCTGAGCTTCTGGGCAGTAGGGAGGTGAGGATAGGGAGCAAGCAGCAGAACCCATATGTTAATCTGATTCTTGATAAAACAGCCTACAATATTGGCGAACCTGTAAGATTTGCCCTCTCAAAGAAGTCAGAAGCGACTGAATACTACTACAGACCAAGCCCGGGGGCAATAAAGCCCTGGGAGGTTTACAATTACGATCAGGGGTCATGGGAAGGCCTAAAGACAGGCATGCTTGTCGGCTGTATAGAAGAATGCGATAGTGAAGGTGAGCTTATTGGCATGTGTGTTGAGCCAGCGCTCCCTGAATGCCTTCCCTTAAAGCTCTACAGCTCTGAATGGAACCAGAAACACTGGAAGGCCATCCCCTCAGAATGCAACGGCAAGACATATACAAATTACCAGGAGGTTAGCGCAGAGCCAGGGAGATACAGGCTGCGCCTGGAGTACTACACAGATGAAGACTGCACCCAGAAGCAGATTGCAGAGGCAGGGTTTGAGATCAAGGCTTCAGACGACCATGACAAAACAGGTGCAGAATGTGAAATCGACACTGACTGCACAACTGCAGGCTGCTCAGGTGAGCTATGCCTGCCAAGGGATAAAGCAGGAGAGATCACGACCGCATGCATCTGGTATGACTGGTATGGCTGTTACAGGGACACAGGCTGCATATGCGATAACGGCAAGTGCTCTTGGGATGAGACTGAGGCATTTCTGGAGTGCATGGAAAGATACAAAACTGGATGATTAGATAATGGCTAATCGTAATGACAATCTTAACATATTCAGCAAAGGAACCTCCTACTGAGGAGTTTATTCTTCATTTGAATTACTCAATTTTCGCCCCGGGTTTAAAGCCCCGCCCTTTAGGGCGAAAATTGAGTCCGAAAATCTGCGTTTCGAAGCGAGGGGCGTGAAAGCCCCAGCCTTTAGGCTGGGGATTGCCCCGAGCAGCAGATTTTCGTTACCTTTATACTGAACCCAGAGACAGGTTACGCTTTGAGCAAAAATGATTTCTTAAATTCTGACAAAGACAATCCAAAGGTTTTCAATAGGAGTGGTGACAAGATAACATACTCAAAAGTTCGTGGGTAGCTCG
>PEYS01000227.1 GCA_002763335.1 Candidatus Woesearchaeota archaeon CG08_land_8_20_14_0_20_47_9
GCTCTGATGATTTTCTCGGCTCTCCAAGTGCGTCAGAGCCAAGTATAGGCTTAGTCTTTCCAGCGTCAAAGCATGCCCATAAACATATGCCTGAGCCTCTTGATGCAGTGTCGCAATACTGCCTCTCTATCTTTATCCTGCAACCCAGGCCTGCCAGGGCCTTGCGGGCAGCAGATGCCTGCCTCTCAGCAACCTGCCTTGCCTTGAGGTCAGGTGAGGCATGCGAGATGCCCTTAACAGCAATAAGCCTGCCCTGCCCTGTAAGGCATATCCTGGGGCATGAAGCCCTAACCCTCTTAATAAAATCTGCTATTGGCTCCTTCTCCCTTATACTGAACCTCGGACTGACCCTTAGCTTAACCTCGCCCTGGCCTTTTGGGAAATATCCCCGATGAGTCATCTCAGCCTCAATCCCTGCAATCCACGATATTGAGGGCAAAAACACATTCTTGAAATAGTCAAAGGGCATTGCAAATCTGCCGTCAGTGCCACCTATGACCTTAATCTTAACAGGCCTTGGCGAGAATACTGCCACAGGCATAACAGCCTGCAGAAGCAATGCGATTGAGCCGGAAGTGCCGATGTCAGCCTTAATGTCCCCTGGCTTTAAAGCCCCTGGTTCAAAGACAAGCTTAGAGGATGAAAGCTCTGCACCATCAGTCCTGGCATTGCACATCCCTCCGACAGTCTTTACACACCAGACATGCTGAGCCTTAAGCCCAGCAGTGCATCTCCCCTGCCTAATGTTCTCTGCTTGAAAGGATTTGCCTGTTAGTGCTGATAGCGCAAGGGCGGTCCTTATTATCTGACCCCCACCTTCGCCGTAGTCTCCATCAATAACTATCATCAGAACTCGAGATCCTCATCAAGCAGCTCTTCACTGTAGCCCTTCTCCTGGGGGCGGATCACTGTATCAGGTTCTTCAGCCTGCATGCTTGGCTGCCCCCTGTTTAGAACAGCATTGTAGTGCTCATACTCCTTCTTAAGCTCATCATACCTACTCTGAAGACCTATATTGAACTGGTTATGCTCCTTATCCCACTCCATAGTCAGGATGCGCTTTCTGATAATGCTAAGCCTCTCCTGGATCTCGTTCCTCTCCTGCTCGCTCATTTCCACTTCTTTCTTCTCATTATTGCTATAAGCAGATGGCATGTGCAGCACCCCAAACTAGGTTAAGAAAATTATAAGCTGTGACCTGATTAATCTTATGTATACGTATTATTTTATATATCTTTCTAATTAGGATATGGAAAAAGGCTACAGCCCCAATGACTCTCACAACCAGGAAAAAGAAGCATTGCGTGCACATAATCACCTTTGGCTGCAGTGCAAACACGAGCAGCTCTGAGATAATGGCAGGGCTGCTTAGAGAGGCAGGCTTCTCAATTGTAGACGCCGCAGGCAGGGCAGATATTATTGTGGTGAACACCTGTACTGTCAAGCAAAGAACAGAGAACAGGGTTGCAGCCCTCATAAAGAGGCTCTCAGGGATCAATAAAATGCTTATCGTTGCTGGATGCATGCCTGAGGTCCAGGCAGGGCTTATAAGGAGCATAGCACCGAGAGCAGCCCTTCTCGGCACACATCATGTGAGGGATATAGCAAGGCTTGCAACGAGGCTTATTGCAGATGAAAATCATAACCCTGCTGATGGCGGTAATTCCTCCCTCACAGGAAGGCGCCATGAGTCAAAGCTTCAACTCCCCAAGATAAGGAAGAACACAGCCATTGCAATAGTACAGATCAGCCAGGGTTGTCTAGGAGAGTGCAGCTACTGCATTGTGAGGCTTGCACGTGGCAGACTTCACTCATACCCAATTAAGGATATTGTGGCTGAGGTTAAGACAGCGCTCTCAGAGGGGTGCAGGGAGATATGGCTTACAAGCCAGGACTGCGCTGCCTATGGCATTGATACAGGAACAGACCTTGCAGAACTCTTAAGGGCAGTTACTGCAGTGAGAGGCAGTTTTAGGGTTAGAATTGGGATGATGAACCCCTCCACACTAAAGCCAATAGCAGGAAAGCTAATAAGGGCTTACAGGAGCAGGAAGGCGTTTAGGTTTATCCACATACCTGTACAGGCAGGTAACAACCGAATTCTGAAGGCAATGAATAGGCAGTATACAGCAGCTGGTTTTAAACAGCTGGTAAACAAATTTCGCATGTCCTTTCCAATGATCACATTAAGCACTGACATAATCTGCGGCTTCCCAGGCGAGGACAATGCAGAGTTTGGTGATTCCCTAGAACTTGTTAAAGAAACAAGGCCTGACATAGTCAACATATCACGCTTCTGGCCAAGGCCTGGAACAAGGGCAGAGGAGATGTACAGAGAGCATAAGATCGAGGGCAACATAACTAAAAAACGCAGTCAAGAGCTATCAGGGCTTGTGAGGGGGATAGCTCTTGAGAACAACAGGAGATGGCTTGGCAAAAGCTGCGTTGTGCTGGTTGATGAGCATGGCAAAGGGGCGTGGGTAGGAAGGAATATTGCTTATAAGCCGGTTGTGATAAGGAGGCATTCAAAGCTAAAGCCTGGGGACTTCTGCAGGGTTAAGATAGCTGGGGCAAAGGGGAGGTATCTAGAGGCGTAACTTTCCGCTGTTCTGCGGCCAGCGGAAAGTTACGCCTCTCGCCTTAGTCATTCTCTTCGATTCCCCATCGGAGTACAGGCATTACTCTTATTTTTTTCCCATCAACTTTAAACTCTTCTGTTTGTTCAAACGTCAGAACTACGCCTTCATTTAATTTGAATGTGTTCATTGCTTCAATTAGTCCCGTTATTTCTCTTTCTCTATTTGAATCATCTAATGTGTAACAAACCTGAATTGCTTGAGATATTTTTGTTCCGCTTTTTATTACAAAGTCGCATTCATTTTTGTTAGCATAATAATAAACTTCATTCCCTTTTCTTTTTAGTTCTATGAAAACAGTATTTTCAAGATTTCTTCCCTTATTTGGCGTGAATGTTAATCCGCACACTTGATGAAATGCAGAGTCGACTAAAAATATTTTTCTAGGTGATGCCAGTTGTTCTTTTATTGAATAGGATATTTTTAAAAGCTCAAAAAAAAGGTATGAATTATTTAGGTAGGTGATGTACTCTTTTACTGTTATTGCATTTGACAGGTGCAGTGTGTTTTTTAGAGAGTTGTATGTGATTTGTGATGTCGCGTTAGTTGCAAGAATATTGACTAGTTCTTTTATTATTTTTTCTCGTTTTATTGAATATCGTGTAATGATGTCCTTGTATAAAATATTTTCAAACACGGTTCTGATATAGTCTTTGTCTTGATTTTTAATATACTCTGGCAAACCACCAATTATTAAATATCTTCCAAAAAGCTTCAGCAATTTTACTTTTTTGTTTATGTTGTACCAATCCTCTCTTTTTGTGTCTATCCCTACAAATTTGAGATATTCAGAGAAAGAAAATGGATATATTTCAAATGCTTTGTATCTCCCTGTTAATCTCGTGCCAAATTCTTTGCTTAATAGCGCGGCATTAGATCCTGTGATTATGACCTTCTTACCTTCATCCTGTAGTCTTCTGACAAATGTTTCAAATTTATCAATATTCTGGATTTCATCAAAAAGATAAATTTTTATTGTCCCGTATGTCTCGATAAGTACTTCATTTAATAACTCAAAATCTTGCGCTCTAAAATCAAGCAGTCTTTCGTCTTCAAAATTAACATATCCCCATTGTATTGTCTCCATCATCAATTGCTTTAGTAGTGTTGATTTCCCACACCGCCTAATTCCAGTTAAAATAAGCACCCTGTCATCTTTAATCCATTTGAGTATTTCATCTAGAATGTCTCTTCTAACTGTCTCTCGCTTCACACTAATCTCATTTTTTTGTTTAGTAACTACTTGTCTAAGGACGTCTTTAGTAATCATACTAACTATCAATTAGTACTATTATTTAAATGTTTTCATTATTAATTAGTATTGAGGGCTTTGAATAAACCCCTGCAGGGTTTATTCAAAGCCCTCAAATGTCATTCGTGTCAGGATCGAAAAACATAACCACCTGCTCATCGTCGATATAACCATCAAGAAATAAAGCGGGTCAATTAAGCTTAACCTCATAAAATAGCGGTTCTGATGTGGAAAACTTTGACTACCGTAAAGCTTTGGGCGAAGGCGGAGGTTAGTCAAAGTTTTCAATCTATTATAACTACTACCTAGTAGCGAAACATTTATAAATAAGTAAATGACACTCAACAGTTACGTATGATCAGTAAAAAAGAGCTATTCCGCCTGAGGCAGATACAGAGAAAGATTGCTTCACAAGTTACAGTAGATGATTCTATAAAGTTCGATGATATTAAAACAGTTGCGGGCTTTGATGTCATCGCCACAGGTGACCTGTTTGCATGCGCTGCAGCAGTT
The DNA here is from genome assembly GCA_002763335.1 of Candidatus Woesearchaeota archaeon CG08_land_8_20_14_0_20_47_9. Taxonomy (GTDB): domain Archaea; phylum Nanobdellota; class Nanobdellia; order Woesearchaeales; family CG1-02-47-18; genus CG1-02-47-18. The sequence goes on from PEYS01000227.1 coordinate 4,402, forward strand.
GTTGACCTTAAGACGTTAAGGCTTATTGAGTCAGCCCACTCTTCAGCAAAGGCGCCAATGCAGTACATACCTACGCTTCTGGCATTCAGGGAGGGCCCAATAATAATGGAGACCTACGAGAAGCTCAAGAACAAGCCTGATGCCCTTATGATCAAGGGGCATGGCATGCTCCACCCTTACCTTGCAGGGCTTGCAACCTACATAGGCGTAAGCCTTGACAAGCCAGCAGTAGGTGTTGCAAAGAGCCTTATATGCGGTGAGAAGAGGGGAAACCGAATATTTGTTAATGGCAAAGAGGCTGGTGCAGAACTAGTAACAAGAAAATTCGCAAAACCGATATTCATCTCAACAGGAAATAAACTGCCGTTGGATGTCTGCGTCGAGATTATAAAGGCAACCATTGTTGAAGGCCATAAATTCCCAGAGCCAATACACCTGGCGCATAAGCTCGGAAACAGGGTGAAGAAACAGCTGAAGGCAGGCTCTGGTAAGAATTCAGCTGATGAAGAATCTACAGAGGAATAGCATTAAACCAATAACCAACAGCCCCTCTCAAAGCTATCCTCTTATCCCTAGCCCCGGTCTTTGCTGCACCCTCTATGAAAACGTTTATAATATGCAAGCTTTTCCATGCGTCCCATGGCTGCTATAGGCGCTAAGAAGCGTAAGCGAATAGGCATAATATACGAGAGCTTCTCACTTGAGAGAAAGAGCGGCATTAACGTGTATGTAAAAGCAATTTACAACGCCCTTAAGGAAGAGAGGGATTTTTCAGTAAAACTCTTAAGGGTACGCAGTAACTCAGACCTGATATCAGACGAGTACTGCGAGGAGGAACTTACCTCATACATGCCTGATGTCATACACAACTACTCTCATTTCCTGCTACCTACAATCCTGCCTGCAGTGCACAGCTTTATCAATAATAACAGGCTCGACATTGTCCACACCCAGGGCATACAATGCCCCTCCTCACGAGACATATCCCTTATCAAGAAAGACAACTCCAAATTCAAGTTCATATTAACCCAGCACGGATTTCCCGCAAGGCATGACCTGGCAACGCTCCTGGGAGAGACATACCTTGCAGTTGTTGGCAGGGAGATACTGAGGAAGGCAGACCACGTCATTGTAGTGAACAACTTCATGAAGAAGCTGATGATGCCCTACACCGGTAGGGGTAAGATAAGCGTGATCTACAACGGGGTTGACACAAGGCTATTCAGGCCGCTGAAAAACCAGGATGAACTTAGACGGAAGTGGAAGTCGAAGCTCGGCATACTCGAAGACAAATACCTGCTTTTGTTCGTCGGAAGACTCAGCCCTGAGAAAAACATATTCACGCTTCTCCGGATGATGCAGCTCCTTGACCGCAGGTTTAAACTTGCAATTGTTGGTGACGGCCTCATGTACGGCCCACTATTCACATTTGCAAAGGTAACAAAGATTGACGACAGGGTAGTCTTCCTAGGGGAGCTTCCGCACAGAGAGATTGTCGAGCTCTACAGCATGACAACACTAGGGGTAAGCGCCACCCTCTATGAGGGCTTCAGCCTCTCAGTAGCAGAGGCCCTTGCATGCGGGGTGCCTGTCGTATGCCCCAGAGTACAGGGGGTTTTAGAGATTGTTGACGATGGGGAAGACGGCATCCTGATCAGAGACAGCAGGGATTACAAATCATTCGCAAGGGAGGTTAAAAGACTTGCAAAAAACCCGGAACTCAGGAGAGAGATGGGTTACAATGGACGCCGAAAGGTTGAAAGGAACTTCAACTTTGACAATATGATTAACCAGACAATCAATATCTACAGGAGGGTGCTTAGGGCCTAGGGCTCTGTCTTCTGGCAGAGGGATAAAACCCTCTCCTTAAGCAACCCTACCCCGTCCCCCTTGATTGTTGACACTGCCAAAACAAGCCTCCAACGGGAAGAAAGCCTCCCTGCCAGGCTGTTTATCTCATCATTCTCCATCAGGTCTGACTTGTTTATAACAACCACAAAACGCTTCCTGAACCCTTTCTCAATCTCAGATAATAGTCTCAGCTGCTCATCAAGGCTGAAGCCACAGTTCTGGCTTGGATCGAGAACAAAGACAACTACATCAGCAAGGTGCTTGAGGGCAGCAACTGCCTGGAGCTCAATCCTGTTGCGCCTTGAGAGGGGCCTGTCAAGAAGCCCTGGAGTGTCAATAAACTGAATCTTACTCTCTCCCTGCTTCAGATAGCCTATCATGATATGCTTTGTTGTGAATGGGTAATACGCGATCTCTGGCTCTGAGCCAGTCAAGGCCTTAAGCAGAGAGGTCTTGCCAACATTTGGGAAGCCTGCTATAACAACTGTTGGCATCGAGGTTTTTATTGTAGGGAGTTTCCTGAATATGCGCCTAGCCTCCTCAAGGTTTTCAAGCTCGCCCTTTATCTGCTTCACAAGTGAGCTGACCCTCCCGTAAAACTCGCACCTATACCTGCTTATGCTGCGGGCATCGCGACACCGCCTCAGCCTCCCCTCATACGCCTTATAGAACCTCTCTGTATTCGAGGCAGCCCACTGGGTTGCAGCAAGGGCCTTTTTAACAGCTCCGATATCAACAAGCAGTTTTATAAGCTCCAGATAAAAGCCAGGTAGCTGGTCAAATGAGGGGAATGATTTTGTTATAGCTTTAAGGTCACGGCATAGAAGAGAGCTTACTGCTGAGAGCCTAGCCATCTCAAGGCGACGCAGCCTCTCGATTGGGTCTTTCTCCCTATGGCTGAGTTTTGTCTTGAGAGCAGATGCCTTGCTTGAAGCAGCACCGAATGCACGGTCAATATAGACCTGCGGCTTCTCTACCTTAGGAATGTCGTGGAGACCCATAAACAGCAGGCATTTAAATAGATATTTAAAGTATTTGCTTCTGGTTTATAATCAGAATGTCCAGAATTTAAGGAATCTTAAGAATATTCTCTGGTTATCATAAATTAAGACCACTGTCATGATTGTAAAAAATCAATCGGCTGGATTCGCTTCATCTACACTGTACCTTACAATATACCTAATACTTTTAATATTATTAATATTATAGCAAACACTCCTAATCCTACTAGAAAATAAATGAAAATATCTCCAAATCTGATCTGCCCTTTTTCACTCATTTTACACCACCCTCTTTTAGTTGCCCTTCCTTTTTGATTCGCATTTTATTAATCTTTCT
>PEYS01000090.1:0-243 GCA_002763335.1 Candidatus Woesearchaeota archaeon CG08_land_8_20_14_0_20_47_9
GATCTCCGGGTTATGAGCCCAGCGGGCACTCCTGGCTACCCTACCCCGCTTTGCGGAATTAAGTATTGCCGCGTTCGCTTAATTATACTTTCGTAATGATGGCTGGCGCTGGGCATGAATTTTTCCGTTCTTTTTTTCAGACGCTGCGTTTGTACCTGTACGAGTAGGGCATCGGCTTCTGCGGCGCGGGTGCCTCCTCCTCAACCGGCTCTTCGGGAATCGGGGACGAGGAGATGATTATTA
>PEYS01000090.1:338-1416 GCA_002763335.1 Candidatus Woesearchaeota archaeon CG08_land_8_20_14_0_20_47_9
GTCAGGCGGACGACCTCGCCCTTCTGCAGGTCGAGAATAACGTCGTAAACCTTCCCCACGAACGTAGCGTTGTCCGTGTACACGTCCATTCCCATCAACTGGGAAACTTTTATTGCCATCTCATCTACCTCTTTCGGATTATAAACGCAAACCGAGAAGGCTGCCGCTCCTTAAATACCTTACGAATAATCGGAAGCGCGCTTGGCGCGGCATATTGAAAGCGCCGTGTTAAGACAGGCGCGGAAAACAACAGCCGCGGGCGTTGCTTCCCGCTATTCGACGCGCAAATCTATCGTTTTGCGCACTTCGTTCAGCACGTGCCCGTAGTCGCGGTAGTGCGACACGGCATACACACGCAGCGGGTAACTCCCCGGTCGCGTGCGCTGCGTGCTCCAGATTTTGAACGAGAACTCCCTGCTCTCGCCTGCGGGGAGCTCGCCTAACCGCGTCTCGTGCTCCTGCTGCAGGGCGGTCCTGTCGAAACCGATGGTTTTCGGAACGGCGAGCACCAGCGACGTCAGAAGCGGCTGGTCCGACGTGTTCTGGAGCGAGACGTTCAGGACGATGAAATCCTCCTTGAACGCCGGCAGGCGTATCGGATGCATGCTGCATTCGAGGTCGTACTGGAACTCGGACGAAACCGGTTTCTTGCCGAACAAGTCGAAAACACCCACAAAAACACCCCCTGCTGACCGCATTCACGGAATGCGGCAAACAAAGGAAGCGCGCCTGGCAATAAAATGTTTGCGCTACGCCTTCCAGCGCCGCCACCACGCAGCGGACGCCTCCAAGGACGAGGAAAACGCGTCCGACAGGACGTACTTGCGCCCGTTCTTCGCCACCACCCCCGAACGCTCGAGCGAAAGCAGCAAGAGGTACAACGCGCTTCTGCCGAGCCCGCTTGTTCCCATAAGCTCCGAGAAACCGCGCGGCTTTTCCTTCAGCGCTTCGAGCACCTTCACGAACGCGTCCTTGCGTTTCGGCGAGAAGGCGAACGCGTTGCTGACGAAATCGTAGATGTTGAACGTGTTGGCGGCGGTTTTGTTTGAATCCTCGGCGCGCGCGCGGTAGTAAACAA
>PEYS01000067.1 GCA_002763335.1 Candidatus Woesearchaeota archaeon CG08_land_8_20_14_0_20_47_9
ATCAGCCTTCTTCATCGCATTCTTCATCGCTCTTCATTGCATAGTACGTTATCATTTCGCACAGTTCTTGCATGCCTCCACAGTATTTTCGAGAAGCATCGCCACAGTCATCGGGCCTACTCCGCCAGGGACAGGGGTTATATAAGATGCCTTCTCTCTCACAGCCTCAAAATCAACATCTCCAATAATCTTATTGCCCACCCTGTTTATGCCAACATCTATGACAACAACGCCATCTTTAACCATGCCCGCCTTTATCAGGCAAGGGGAGCCTGCTGCAACGACAAGTATGTCTGCTGGCTTTGTGTACTCTGCAAGATTCCCCGTCTTTATATGGCATAGGCTGACAGTAGCATTCCTGTTGAGGAGCATCAATGCTGTGGGCCTGCCAACCACATTGCTAGCGCCCACTACAACCGCATTCTGCCCCTCTATCTTTATCCTGTAATGCTCAAGAAGCCTTATGATACCTTTGGGTGTGCATGGCACAATCTTTTCATCCCCTGCCATCAGCCTGCCCATGTTACGTTCGTTCAGCCCATCAACGTCCTTCTCAACTGCAATAGCAGCAAACACATGCTGCTCCTTCACATGCTTTGGCAGTGGGAGCTGCACGAGTATGCCGTGAATCTCGGTGTTGTTGTTCAACTTCCTTATCAGCCTCAATAACTCAGCCTCAGTTGTTGTCTCAGGCAGCTCATACAGCTCAGATTGTATGCCTACCTCAGCACAAGCCTTGTGCTTTATGTTCATGTAAATCCTTGAGGCAGGGTCATTGCCCAGGATTATGGCTGCAAGCCCTGGCTTCTGCTTCATTATGGCAACCTCTCTTTTCAGGCCTGCCCTTATCTCTTCAGCTACCTTCTTTCCATCAAGGATTTCTGCTGTCATTTTTCACACATCAGCATACATCGGGAACTCCCTTGCTAATTCTATAACCTCCTCCTTAATATCAGATAGCTTGCTGTCATCATCAGCATTGGCAATCACCCTGCTGATGAAGCCAGCTATCTTCCTCATTTCAGGCTCCTTCATCCCCCTTGTTGTCATTGCTGGCGTTCCAAGCCTAAGCCCGCTAGGGTTGAATGGGCTTCTCTTGTCGTATGGGATCCTGTTCCTGTTTGTGATGATGTTTGCCTTCTCCAGGGCAAGCTGGGCAGGCTTTCCTGCGATGTTCTTGCTTGTTAGATCAACTAGCATGAGATGAGTGTCTGTTCCACCGCTTACAAGCCTGAAACCATTTTCCTTTAACTCTTCTGCAAGTGCATTGGCATTCCTAACAATCTGCCTCGCATACTCCTTGAATGCTGGCTGCATTGCCTCGTAGAATGCAACTGCCTTTGCAGCTATCACGTTGTCATGGGGACCGCCCTGCATTCCAGGGAAGACAGCCTTGTCAATCCTCTCTGCAAATTCCTGCTTGCACATTATCATAGCCCCCCTCGGGCCCCTGAGGCTCTTATGAGTGGTTGTCATCACAACATCCGTGTAGGGGAAAGGGCTTTGATGTACACCGCCTACTATGAGGCCTGCTATGTGCGAGATGTCAGCCATGGATATTGCCCCTGCTTCCCTAGCGATCTCAGCAAACCCCTTGAAGTCAACCTCTCTAGGATAGGCTGTGAATCCAGAGACAATCATCTTGGGCTTTTCTCTCAGTGCAGTTTCCCTGAGCTTTTCATAGTCAATCCTCTCCGTCTTCCTGTCAACACCATAGTGTATGAAGTTGTATGTCCTTCCACTGAAGTTTACAGGGCTCCCATGGGTAAGGTGCCCTCCTTGGGCTAGGTCTAATGCCATAACCTTATCCCCTGGCTGAAGAAGGGCATAGTAGATCTCAGCATTACCCGGGCTTCCAGAGTAGGGCTGCACGTTGACATGCTCTGCCCCAAATAGCTCCTTAGCCCTCTTAATTGCAAGGCTCTCAACCTCATCAACAAACTGGTTTCCTGCGTAGTACCTCTTGCCCGGGTATCCTTCAGAGTACTTGTTTGTGAAGACACTACCCAATGCCCTTAGAACAGCCTTGCTGGCAAAGTTTTCAGAGGCAATGAGGTTGATGCACTCCTCCTGCCTCTTAGCCTCTAAGGCAATTATCCTTGAAGCTTCTTCATCTACCTGATCCTTCTGTTCAAATGGTTGTTTTGACATTTTCCCACCTCATTGCATTATGCCTAATACTAACGGAGCAGCAGTGCGAAAGACGATTATGTTGAAAACTATGTTAGTTATGCCAAACCTTATGCTCTTGCTGAGATGCCCACCCATAAAGCAGATAATCAATAAACTTGTGAAGGCGACATAGGCAACAGTGGCTATTATTCCCAGCTTTGTTATTCCAAGGGGCTCAAGAAGCAATGGCGAAAAGTAACCCACAGCCGCATAGCTTGGGATGGTGACAATGCTGAAGAATGAAAGCCTTGTTGCAAAGACGTAGTCAATCACCATTGACAATGCGCCCATGACGGCCCCTGTTACAGGGCCGTAAACCACGCCGCTCATCACTGCACTAAACATCACAATCTCGATGCCAATATTGTATCGCTTTAAACCCCTGAAGAATGTGCTTATTGCAATATTCATGCCGAGCAAGGCAACAATGAAGAGGTAACGCTTAAATGCGAAGAGGATCATGATTAAGGTTATGGCAACCGCAGCCACCGTATACTGCTTAGCTGTAATGCTGCCCAGCCTATGAAAAACCCTTGCACTTAAATACCTCAAATCCTTGCCCTCAAGGTTTTCCCCTTCCAATCATCATCACCTGTCTAACTGTTATCGCTTTCTTGCCCCTTTCTCGCCCTTATCACCCTCTTCTCTGTAATTATAATGTCCATGGGGACATCCCATTCTTCTCTTGGAATCCTTTCTACAATCTGTGATTCAAAGGAAAGCCCAATCCTCTTGCAGTTTGAGCCTTTGCAGTTTGAGTTTGAACCTAGTGAATTCAGGAAGGCGTCATAGCAGCCTAGCCCAAATCCAAGTCTAGCCCCGTTTTCATCAAAGGCAAGCCCAGGCACAACAACAAGGTCTATGTCCTTACCTTCGCTATTTTGTTTATCTTGTTGCACGCTATTTTTTGCATTGTTCTCATCTGTGGATTCAAGAGGCTCAAGAATTCCGTGTTCGCCTTTCTTCATATTATCAAAGCCTGTGAAACAGCATGCCCTTATTTCACCTTCCTCTGTTACAGGAAGCAGGATGCTCTTACCGATGCCTTGGGCTTCCCTGATGGCTTGCTTTGTCTGCACTTCCCTTGGCATTGCCGAGTAGAACATTATTGCCTTTGCATCCTGAAATTCTGGGAGGGTAAGAAGCTTGCCAGTTATTATGGCGCTCTTCCCTCTAATCTCAGCCTCGCCCATACCCCTTCTCTGTTCTCTCATAGCCTTCCTTAAAGCTGCCTTCTCCTCGCTTGAGCAGTAGCCATTCTCATACTTTATTCCATCAATAAGAATTGCCTCTCCTTCAATACCGATCCTGCCTCTAGCAAGCATTTCAACAGCCTCTGGATAAATAACCCAGTCCCCTTTTTCCTTTAGAGTCTCAATGTATTTCTCTGAAGCAAGGTCTAGGCTCGAGTCATTCTCACATAAGCTTAAATCAAGCTTCACTGGCTGGGAGACAAAGATTATCGGCCCTCCATCAAGCTCTGTAGTTGTAATATGTACTGTTGACCTAACCTCAGGATCATGGTTAAGCATCGCTGCCCTGATGCACTGCTCCCCCATAAGCCCTGCATATAGCCTTTTTCCCGCCTTGTCTTTCCTTCTCAGATCAGCAGGGTGGACATTCAGGGTTAAAAAATTGTTGCAGATCTCATGGGTAACTATGCTCATGTAGCCGCATAAGGCGACAGCATCAATCCCTTTTTTCTCCATGATATTTCTTGTCTCTGCATCATACTCCCTCCTTACGCTGAGGTCACTCCTCTTCGCATTCCTTCTCTTATAAAACTCCCTTATGTCATTGCAGAAAAATGGGATGCCATACTCAGATGCTATCTTCTCAGCGTTTGAGCTTTTGTTGTCTGTGAAGATCAAGGCAACCTCAAAAGGCGAGTTCTTACCAAGCTTAAGCTGCCTCTCAATTATACGCCTAACATTCGTGCCGCTCCCTGACATAAAGCATGCCAGCCTCATCAGCTTGCCTCCAGGGTGATAAAGAAGCCTCATGACAAAACCACCCCTCTGGGGTTGTAGTCATTCCTGTACTGCTTCACAATGCTGATAAATCGCTCAAATAAGAAGCTCGTGTCTGTCGGCCCAGGGCTGTGCTCTGGGTGGAACTGGACGCTCATAAAGGGCCTTGACTTATGCCTTATGCCCTCGTTTGTTCTGTCATTCGCATTTATAAACCATTCCTGCCATGAGTCAGGGAGGCTCTCCTTCCTTACTGCAAACCCGTGGTTCTGGCTGGTTATATAGCACCTTGAGCCTCCTGCTTCGAGGCATGGCTGATTCTGACTGCGGTGCCCGTACTTCATCTTGAAGGTGTCACCACCTGCTGCAAGTGCAAGCAGCTGGTTTCCGAGGCATACCCCCAGGATTGGCTTTCCCTGCTCCATGACATGCCCTATGTTCCTTATTGTCTCCCTGCACATCTTCGGGTCACCAGGGCCGTTTGAGATTACAACTCCATCATAATCCATGAAAGTAAAGTCATAATCCCAGGGCACCCTGATAACGTGCACACCGAGATTGAGCAGGCTCCTTATTATGTTATGCTTAACACCGCAGTCAACAAGCACAATCCTCGGTCCATCGCCTTTATACCCTAAAGGCTGTTTTACGCTGACCTCACTCACAAGGTTACGCTTATTTGGGTCATCTATTTCTATGTCCCTGTCAACTATAATCTTGCCAAGCATCACACCCTTCTCACGGAGCCTCTTTGTAAGATCCCTCGTTGCAATATTCCTTATAGCTGGTATGCCCTCCTCGCTGAGCCATGTGTTGAGGCTTCTAGCGCAGCTCCAATGGCTGGGCTCACTGGAGAGGTCAGAGATCACAAGGGCTGAAACGTGAATGCGCTCAGACTCGAAATGCTCGAGTAAGCTCCCGCCCTCCTTCAGGGGCACGCCGTAATTGCCTATAAGGGGATATGTGAGCACCAGAATCTGCCCCCTGTAAGAGGGGTCAGTAAGGGCCTCAGGATATCCAACCATGCCTGTGTTAAAGACAACCTCTCCAGTGCATGATTTGGCAGCGCCAAAGCAAACACCCTCAAATACAGAGCCGTCATCAAGAACAAGTTTTGCCTTTTTCTCACTAACACTGTTATCCTCGCAGTCCATGAACTCCCCCCAATTACAACCCTGGAAACTACTTAAGAAGGCGGAATCTAATCCACCCATGAAACAAGTTTAAGGCTGATATTTAAGGTTTGTTGTGGTTGAATGGAGAGATTTCAATATGGGAACTTTAAGGTTTTGGGAAGATAATTTTGTTTATTATGATTCAGAAGTAGCAAGCACCATAAATCTTATAAAGCTAAGAACATCCCTCTTCATCAATGGAGCTAAGAATCTTGCTTTTGATGGATGAGGAGGCGCAAGGCCATCTTAAGGCATTAGAACGTAAAGATGGAGCATTCGCTTTTGTCGGATATCTTGGTACTTTTAAAAAAGAAGATATAATTACCTACCTTAAAAAAAATCAAGATACTTTTGACGTTCTTGCTGTGTTTAGTCATAGTGATTATGACGATGTCAGACTAATAGTGGAGGAGAAATATAACGGTCCAAAAATTCTGTTAAGTTCTTTTGGATTCGGCTATAACCCGCCTCAAGGCAAATATGAATTACAAATAACAATACCTATAGAGCCATCCAAATTTGAAGAGTCTATAAGAGCTGCCTTTAGTAAAATCATAAATCGTGAGGGCTAGATTCTTATCTATTTTTATGTCCGCACCTGGAGCAGAATGGCTTCTGCCTTAGCCAAGGGCAGTCTCCAGTTTCCAGTCTTGAGTCTTGAGAGAGATTAGTAATTAAAACTGCAGTCCAGACGTGGAAAACTTTGAATACCGGAGCCGAGCCGCAGGCGAAGGCGGAGGTCATTCAAAGTTTTCGATAATAAACCTCGCAATTAAAACCATCCCTATAAACTGTAAGATCATCTATTTTGATAAAACCCAATTTTTTATAGATGTGCTGGGCAATAGGATTGTGAGCAAAAAGGTTCACCCGTATAATGGTATTATTGTTTTTTGATGCCTCCTGAATCCTGGAGATTAGGTGTTGCACTAACAAAGAGCCTGCCCCTCTGCCACGGTCTTCCTTTTTAATGTAAATGCCCCCGATCCAGATTCCTGGAATCTTAAGCTCTTTTCCAACTGATTGGTCATCGGGAAGTATGGAGCCGATACCGATAATCCTGTTATATTCTCTCTCTACTATGATGTATGTGTCAAAGGGATGCTCTCTCATCAGGTTCTTCTTAATCCACCTGGAAAAAGAAGGGCCAGCTTTACCATCGCTCTCTTCCTTCATATGTAGAAGCCATTCTATTGTGTTGTTGTATAACTCTGACTTCTTGTTCTTTAATTCTTTTAATGAGAAAAAGTTAATATCTTTTTTTTGAAGTTTCTTCATAACAGTTTGTTAAAGAGTGCTGACTTATATATTTTTAGAATTAAAAACTGTAAAG
>PEYS01000201.1:0-920 GCA_002763335.1 Candidatus Woesearchaeota archaeon CG08_land_8_20_14_0_20_47_9
ACAGCCCGCCCTCATGGTTCCAACACTGGTTCAACTCAACCTGGGCTTATGCAAGAACACTCACACTGCAAAACAGAGCCAACACAACCATGCTTGCAGGTACAATAATCGAGTTCACAATCAACACCAAATGGCTGTATGACCTAGGACTAATAAGAGCAGACGGTTATGATATAAAGATCGGCTTTAATGGCATAGGACTACCCACACTCATAATCGCACAAGCACATGCCAACATCACAACCTCCAACGCCACTAGTGTATACTTCCAAATACAAAGCCCGATAGCCCCCAACGAAACAACAAGCAACTACACACTATACTACGGCAACATAAACGCAACAGAACCACCAACAAGCTTCTTCAACGAGACGTTTGGTATTGGCAATGCCACGCCATTGCTTGTAACACCACTTGAAGGCGACGTAATAAACCTCAGAAACATGAGCAATGGCAGCCTGAGCGGGGCAGTACGCTTTGAAGGCGAAAGGAGCAGCCTAGAGTTTGACGGATACGACGACTACCTGCTTATAAACGCCAACAACACAGCCATAAACTACCCATACACTCTCGAGCTATGGTTCAAGCCTTATAAGCAAACTAGAGACACAGAAAACATCACATTACTCGATACAAAACCACAAGCATTCAAGATACAAATAACACCAAACACAACCAAAACAACCCAGCTAAGCATACAAGCACTAATCACCAACACAACAGGCATACAGAAGCAACTCACAACAACCGCTGACTATAACACAAGCCAATGGTACCACATAGCCATAACATACAACGGAACAGAAACCAAACTATACATAGACGGAACCCAAAAAGACAACGCCACACTAACACCATACAACTACACTGTTGTCAACATAAGCATTGCACGCAACAACGAAGGCAGCCAATACTACCGC
>PEYS01000201.1:967-1340 GCA_002763335.1 Candidatus Woesearchaeota archaeon CG08_land_8_20_14_0_20_47_9
AAACTTCACACCAACACAAGCACCATTCATAAGAGACGGCCACACAAGACTGCTACTCCACTTTGACGAATACGGCAATGACACACGCTTTGATGGCAAGGCAATGGACGACTCATACTACAGAAACGACGCCATCATCTACGGAGCCAAGTACAAATCAGAATCACCAATCCCAAGCTCTGGATATGCAAGTCACGCTGGAATCTTCATAGAAGAAGGCACAACAAACGAAATCCTGAACCCAAGCTTTGAACACAACCAAACGTATTACTTGAACTGGTACTGGTACAACAGATCAGAACAGCTGAATATAACCAACACAGGAAGCTACAACCTCACAACAGAAACGCCAGTAAGCATACCAATAGACGCA
>PEYS01000076.1 GCA_002763335.1 Candidatus Woesearchaeota archaeon CG08_land_8_20_14_0_20_47_9
AACATAACCTAAAAAAATTATATTTTCCTTAATCTGTAATTTTTGTGTCAACTCTTCCAGTTTTTTTCTATCGAGCCCATCACCTGCAATTACAGCCTTAAATTTAAATTTCAGGTAAGGAAGCGCTCTTATCAAATATTCACAGCCCTTTTGTTTAGCCAGCCTCCCCACAAACCCAATAACAAACTCTCCTTTTTTAATCCCTAGTTTTGCCCTTTCCTTCTGCCTGTTGAAACCTTTAGGTATTTTGAATTTGTCCAGGTCAACAAAGTTATAGAGAACCTTGATCTTGTCTTCAGCCACTCCTGCATTATTAACCAGTTTCCTTTTCGTGGCTTCAGATACAGCTATAAAGAGATCAACCTTGTGCTGCATGAAGTTAAGCATTTTATTGTACAGCCTCTGATTTGTGAATATCCTCCCATGCTCGTGAAAGATTAATTTAATATCTTTAAAGTAGAGTGCCTTGAGAAGCCACCCCATAAGAAAGGATTTTGCCAGGTGGCAGTGTAGAGCATCAATCTTATTATCTCTGATAATCTTTCTAAGCTCAAATAGAGACTTTATATCAAGCCTGCTGCGGGTGTCTCTCTGGAATGCCTTGGCACTCTGAACAGTTAAGTTGTTTTTATCCTTTCTCAAAGCATAAGAGTATGTATTAGGATCATTCTCACAGATGGCTCTTACAATCACCTGTGCCCCTCCACAACCCAGGTGGTCAATTATGTGCAGGATTCTCATCTATGTTATCACCCAACCTCCTCTCCTCCAATCTTGTATCTGATTATTGGCATGTCGTATCTTGTTAGGACTGTTACCGCTGTGTCTCCGTCTATGATTTCTATGTAGTGTGACCAGGGAAAGTAATTCAGGGGGTGTTTATTCAGATATCTGATCACTAATGGTCCTGTCTCCCTTGTCCAGTATTGGTGATAGACAGGGCAGTTGAAGATTCTGCCAGCATGCTCCATTGCTCCTGAGCTAAATGACTCGCTAATACCTACTATAAACTCTGGTGAGTGTATTCTGATCTTGTTCTTATTAATGTGGTTGGCTAAATAAACAATGGTTTCAGAGTCAGACCATATTGACTTTGGTTTTAGCCTGTTAATTACCCTTACAAATCTCCTTAAACTATAATCATCAGTTTGGGAAGCATTTAGGAAGGTTCTGTTATATAGAGAATTAAATGCCTTCTCTTTAAAGCCTGCATCCCCTGACCCCAAAAGATATAGCTCTGGCTCGCCATCCTGGCCATGCAGCCAGCTAAAATAAGTCCTGTTCGCAATAATATCTTGACAGTAGCCTTTATTGCGCGTAAACCCTGACAGGCCAGCAATTTTGCTTGCCCTCTTATAATCCTCTGAGTGCAGGTTTTCCCAC
>PEYS01000006.1 GCA_002763335.1 Candidatus Woesearchaeota archaeon CG08_land_8_20_14_0_20_47_9
TTCAGAAAGCTAAATAATTACGGATTCACTAAGAGCTTCACTAAGGTACTTTCCCAGGGCATTATTAAAGCTCACGAGTTTAATATCCAGCGCGCCCATCCTATTCACCCCCAATTCTCCTCTTACCCATCTCTAAGTTAAGCTTACTTATATTTTTTATCAATCTTGAATAGAATGTAGCCATTTAGATGCTGTTTTTACATTGTTAGCGTATATCGCACTCAATATAACCTTCACTCAGGGACAAAATTGATTGTTGATATATTTTGTGCAAAAGTTTTATATACATCAATATTGCAATATGGAATAATAAGAAGTTAAAAGAAATTAATAGTTAGAGGGGGTGCGTGATGCCAAGAGCAGAAAAGTTAGAACTAAGCGACTTGGAATTAGATATTCTTGGAGTATTAGAAGACGGCTCAATAAAACTTGTAAGTTACCATCAACCTAGAGACCAGTTAGGGGAGGTATTAGAAGGTTATGAATCTGATGAAGTTTCAGCAGTTCTTAGACACTTAGAAACTCGCGGAGTATTGGAGTTGGATCCCTTAAAGAAACTTAGGGGCGTTTTGAGTAAAAAGGGGGCATATATAGTAAATACAAAAGAAGCTGGAGACCTACTCAAAGAATATGAGAAACAACAGACGACTACACAAATAGAATAAAAAAGAAGAAAACGTATCAAACCTCTTATTTATGTCAGAGCTGGGGCTAAAACTGTGGGCTTTAGCCCATAGATACGGCCCCGTCTCTGAGCATCCCAAAAATCCGTTTGTTAAAGCAGGCGTTCCATCAAACTCCGCCCTTGAGGGCGGAGTGGGGCGCCTGCGGCGGATTTTTGTGATTTCATTAGCTGAGAGCTAGATTAGATCAATGCTTTAGCTTTCCTACTCCTTTCCTACTCTTATCCTTATTAATTTCGCTGTTTCTTATGCACATTCGTACCCAACCTATGACGAAACTAGTTATTAGCCGTTGGTTATTGGTAATTGAGGGCTTTGAATACCGAGGGCGAGTTAGGAAGTCGAGGTTAGTCAAAGTTTTCAACTAATAACTAACTACCAAAAACCAACAACAAATCCCCGCAACCTTTAAAAACCCTTGCAATTAAGAACAGTTTGAACCGGGTGAAAAAGAAATATGAGGGTTTTGAATACTGAGGCGAGCTGAAAGCGAAGCCGAATGTAACGAAAATCTGCTGCTCGGGGCTATCCCCGACTTAAAAGTCGGGGCTTTACGCCCCTCGCTTCGAAACGC